>JAVCBZ010000008.1 GCA_030765735.1 Candidatus Susulua stagnicola
ACTTTATAAGTTGAAATTTCACCCAAATAGGAAATTTTAATCTCTTTTACTCCTCCTTGAATAAGTTGAGAAATAAATTTACCCATTTTTTCAGCTAAATTAAAGTATGGTTCAACAATTTTATAAGTCTCAGAATCAAGCTGAGCATAATTAACAGCATTTTTGATAGCCTTACCTAAAAGAGCATCCTTTAGGCAATGAGCAACTTCTATAGCAACATTTATTTGAGCTTCTTCAGTAGAAGCTCCCAAATGAGGCGTAGTAATAATATTTTCCAACTCGAGAAGTTTAGAATCAAGAGGTGGTTCTTTTGAATAAACGTCTAATGCTGCTCCAGCAATTTTTTTACTTTTTAGGGCTTGGTACAAAGCATCTTCATCAACTATGCCTCCCCGAGCACAATTAATAACAAAAGCGCTTGGCTTCATCTGAGCGAATTCCTTACTAGAAATTAAATTCTTAGTCTCTTTAGTAAGCGGTGTATGAGTGGTAATAAAATCTGCATTTTTATAAATTTCTTTTAATCCAACTAATTTTATACCAGTCTTCTCAGCCACATCCTCAGATATAAAAGGATCATAGACTAAAACCTCCATGCCAAAAGCCATTGCCCTCTTAGCTACTTCCTTACCAATACGCCCTAGGCCAACAACACCTAATACTTTAGAATAAAGCTCAGTTCCTTTAAATTTAGACCTCTCCCATTTCTTAGCCTTAAGCGAAGCATGAGCAAAAGGAATGTTCCTAGCAATAGCCAACATAAGAGCAAAAGTCTGTTCACAAGTAGAAATAGTATTCCCTCCAGGAGCATTCATAACAATAATCCCTTTTTTGGTTGCTGCTTTTATATCAACATTATCTAAGCCAACTCCAGCCCTACCAATAACTTTTAGATTATCTCCCCTTTCAATCAGATCACTAGTAAGTTTTGTGCTACTCCTTATTATGATACCTTGATAGTTACCAATAATTTCCTTGAGTTCATCAGGGCTTAATCCATACTTACAATCAACTTTAAAACCCGAATCCTCTAATATTTTGACACCTTCTGGTGATAATTTATCAGATACAATAATCTTATCCATAGAGAACCTCCCCTAGCTTTACCTTTGAAATTCCTTGCTCAAATTTATAGCCTAATTTTTCTAAAACCTTCTCAAGAAGTAGGAAACACTCAATCAAATCCTTATCACTTATCCAACCCATATGAGCAATTCTAAAAATTTTATCCTTAAATTTATCTTGACCGCCAGCTATGCTTAAACCATATTCTTCTCTTAAAGCTTTAACAATATCTGAAGATTTAATATTTTCAGGAGAAACAATAGCCGTAACTGAATCCGAAGGTCGTTGAGAAAAAGTTTTTAACCCCAAAGCTTTAGCTGCTTCTCTTGCAGCTTCAGCCATCTTTGAGAACTTTTTCCATCTTAACTCTAACCCCTCCTTATTAATTGCATCAAGCGCAGTCGCTAAGCCCATTATAAGAGATACAGCCGAGGTATAGGGTGTGTCATCTTTAGCATGGCTTTTTAAAGCTTTTTTTAAATCAAAATAATATTTAGGTAAATTAGAAACTTCCATTGCATCTTGGGCTCTTTTGCTTAAGCTTATAAAGCTTAAACCTGGAGGCAGCATAAGACCTTTTTGTGAACCACTAACAACTACATCAACACCCCATTTATCAGTTAACAAAACATCTTGGCCTAATCCACTAACAGCATCAACTACTAAAAGAATATTTTTTTCATTTGTAATTTTAGCAATTTTTTCAATATCAAAAACAGTAGCTGTGGAAGTCTCACAAAGAGTAGTAAGAACTGCTTTAATATCTTTATTGTCATTTAAAATTTTAGTTAACTCGTCTGGGCTTGGTGCACTTCCCCATTCTATACTCATCTCAATAACATCTAGCCCAAAAGCTTTAGATATTTCTAACCATCTTTGACCAAATTTTCCTCCACCGATAGCCAATACTTTATCCCCTTTGGAAAATAAATTGCATACAGCCGCTTCCATAGCGCCAGTGCCTGAAGAAGAAAGGATTAACACTGGATTTTCAGTGCAGAAAATACTTTTCAATCCAGTATGAGCTTGTTTTAAAATATCTTTAAATTCACTTGTACGATGATGGATCATTTCTTGAGATAAACTTTCTCTAACAAATAAAGGAACTGGTGAAGGACCAGGGGTCATCAAAAATCTGCGTTTCATTTTTTACTCCTAATAAAAAGTTTCTAATCCAATATTATTTCTTACTATTTTTTTCTTTCGTATTAACAAGTACTTCATCTAATAAACCATAATCTTTAGCTTCAGTAGCACTCATGAAAAAATCTCTATCAGTATCTTCTTTGATCGTATCTAGAGATTTCCCAGTATGAGAAGAAAGAACTTCGTTAACTTTAGTCCGAAGTCTTAAAATTTCATTTGTTTGTATTGAAATATCTTCTGCAGTTCCTTGAACACCACCCCAAGGTTGATGAATCATAATTCGAGAATTGGGTAAAGAATACCTCTTCCCTTCAGCACCAGCACAAAGGAGCAAAGCTCCAAAAGAAGCAGCTTGCCCTACACAATAAGTTGCAATGTCACACTTTACAAATTGCATTGTATCGTATATTGCTAAACCTGCAGTAATAGCTCCTCCAGGTGTATTTATGTACAGGCTGATATCTTTGTTAACATCTTCCATCTGCAAAAATAACAATTGAGCAATTACAACATTAGCAATATTGTCATCTATTGGCGTACCAATAAAAATAATTCTATCTTTAAGCAACCGTGAATATATATCATAGGCTCGTTCTGCTCTCCCGGTTTGTTCAATTACCATAGGGACATACATCTGATTTGGCATATTTAACCTCCTTTCTTAGCTCCTACCTCATGGCTCATAGACTACGAACTATGAACTATGAGCTATATTGTGCATGACTTAGAACAAAGCCTAAAATAACATCGCCAATATTATTATCAACCTTTATTCCCTCATTCTTAGCAATTGCCTCTAAAATATAATATATTTTCAAATCCTCTTCGGCTACTGACTGCATTCTATCTCCTAAATCTTTTTTATACTTATCAATATCTTCCTGAGGAACACCACGACGCTGTAAATTATAAATTTCTCTATCCACTAGCTCCTGATGGTGTCGAGTGACCTCATCCTTAGGTAAATCTACTTTGAATGCTTTAAGCAAGTGGGTACGTACTTGCTTATCCACCTTTTGTCTACGCTCTCTTGCCTTCTCAATAAAAAGTTGAGCTTTTATAGCCTCTTTTAAAGACTTAATGTCAGGATAAGAAGCCCATTTAGCTAAATCGTCATCTTTTAAGTCCTTGTTGATGACTTTTTTAATCCCTTCTTTTAAGTTAGTTAATACTTTTTCAATCTCACTTTCTTTTACCTCAAAATTATTGCTTTTAATCTTTATTCCTTTGTAAGAGTTCTCTTTGACCTCTACTTCAGGCCTAGCTTCAAAATCTGCTGAAAAAGATAAGGCATTAGAAGTAAGCTTTATATCATATACATGAGGCATTCCTGCTGGTAACGTTTTTCGATCTTCTAAAGCCTTACGATAAAAATTTGGCAAAGATTCCTTTAATAGCTCTTCCTTTAAAAATTTGCTATGATGTCTCTCTAGAATATCTAAAGGTGCACTGCCTGGCCTAAATCCTGGCACTTTGAGATCCTTAGCTTTCTTATTATAAACTTCATTTTTTTCTTTTAAAAATTCTTCTCCATCAACTTCTACTTTAATTGTTCTTTTTAATTTATCTAGTTTTTTTAGCTCTACTCGCATTTTATTCGTCTTACCTCCTTATCCTCTGTGTTTTACATTTTAAAATCTTTTCCTAAATATATCTCTCTAGCTTCTTTATGATCAATCAAATCGTTAGCTGTCCCAGAAACTAAAATTTTACCTTCTGAAATCAAAAAAGCTCTATTAGTTATTGAAAGAGTCTCACGTACGTTATGATCAGTTATCAAGATACCCATCCCTTTATCTCTTAACTCAGAGATTATCTCCTTTGCTTCACCAACTACTATAGGGTCGATCCCTGAAAAAGGTTCATCCAAAAGAAGAAATGAAGGATTAGTTACTAATGCTCTAGTAATCTCTAAGCGTCGTGTTTCTCCACCACTCAAAGTATAAGCTCTATTCTTTCGTAAATGTGCAATACTTAACTCTTCTAATAACTTATCAAGACGTCTCAGGCGTTCTACTCGTTGCAACGGTAAGGTTTCTAAAATTGCCATAATATTTTCCTCTACAGTAAGTTTTCTAAAAACTGAAGGTTCCTGAGACAAATAACCAATACCAAATTTAGCTCGCACATGAATAGGTGTATAAGTAATATTCCTGTTATCAAATGATATTTGACCAGCATCAGGAGAAATGATACCAACCACCATATAAAAAGTAGTAGTCTTACCCGCTCCGTTAGGTCCAAGCAAACCTACAACTTCTCCTCTCTTTACCGACAAAGAAACATTGTTTACTACTGTCTTGTTACCATAGGATTTAGTTAAATTGTTAACTTCTAAAAGTCTCATTATTTAAAAAGATTTAATTCTTCTCCACTACCAGGATAATAAACTACTCTAGGCCGACCCTCAAAAACTATCTTTTGTTCCTTGTTTAGATAAGTCGCTTTTTGTGAGAAAGTAACATTACCGCCTTGCGTTATCTTGACATTCCCTTCAGAAATAATCTTTATTATCTCTTTATTTTCAGTATCAAAAAATAAAGTAGCTTTATCTGAATACAACTTACCTTGAGGATTAGTAACCACTACATCCTGATTAAAAACTGCTTTTCCTTTATTGTATTCAATTTCTAATGGACCACTGCATACTGCTGTAGTAGCTTCTTTACTCCTCTTATCCGGCATTGTTACTTTTACATCCTTTTTAAAAGAAGCTGTCTTAAGCTCAGTATCTGCCAAAAGACCTGAGGATTCTATCTCCATCGAATCTCTAGTAGTCTTTATCCAATCATCGGTTTCAATACGATTCTGCTCTCTATACCAGTTTAATGAATCAGTTTCTATGGTTGCCCCTTCTTTATTCTCAATATGAACATTATTTGCAAGATATACATCCATGTTTTCCTTGTCTAAAGTTGCTTCATCAGAAGTAATTACAATAGTATCATCTTTTGTATAGTAATTTGCTTCCATATCATCAATATCAACAAAATTATCGCGTATTGTAGCAGTTTCCCCTTTTACTTCCCAATCTTGAGTACCATCATCCTTAAGATTAGAAAGGTAAAAATCATTAATTTTTTGTTGAGAATAGGCTTGAATACCTATAAATAAAACCAGCAAAAAACCAATAATTATGGTTAACCTTCTTAAAAACATATTAATACATCAAATTACACTTTAAAGTCAACTATTTAGTGAGGATTCTTAACAATTTTATAAATCTTTTTCTCTAAATTTTGAGATTTAAAAATTAAATCTACAACCTCGCGCACAGCCCCTTCTCCGCCTTTTTTTCTGGTAACATATTTAGCTACCTTTTTAACTGCTAAAGACGCATCAGACACTGCTACTGAAACACCAACTTTTTCAAGTAAACCTAAATCTATCCAATCATCGCCAACAAAACAAATTTCACTTTCTTTAACCTTATATTTTTTCTTAATTTTTCCTAAAACACTCTCCTTAGGAAGAATTCCACCAATCACTTCAACAACCTTCATATCTTTAGCTCTTCTCTTAAGTATTGAAGAATTGTTAGCTGATAAAAAAATAGTTTTAATCCCCACTTTGCTAAGGAGAAACACTCCTAATCCATCTTTAACGTTAAAAATCTTAAGTTCGGCCCCTTGACTATCATAAATAATTTCTCCTTTAGTCAAAACTCCATCAACATCCAAGATAAGTAATTTTACATTTTTAAACAATTTTTTTATATTTTCCATTCTTCCTGCCTCTAAACTATATTATTCCAGCAGCAATTAAATCCTGGATGTCTAACATTCCAGCAGGGTAATAATTTTTATCTACTACTGGAACTTCATCAATTTTCTTTTTTTCCAATGTTTTTAAAACTTCTGAAGCTAAATCATTATCATAAACCGTTACTGGGTTCTTAGTCATAACTACTTTAATCTTTTCTTCTAAAAGATTAGGATGTTTTTCTAAATTTCTACGTAAATCTCCGTCAGTAAATATGCCAATTAATTTCTTATTCTTGTTAACAACAGTTGCTGCTCCAGCACGAGCAGTTGTTATCTTTATAATAACTTCTTTAACTAAAGCATCCTCGTCAACAATAGGATTAAATTTCCCCTTGCGCATGATATCTTTAACCTTAAGTAGTAATTTTCTTCCTAAAGAACCACGAGGATGAAAAAAAGCAAAATCTTTCTCCTTGAAACCCTTTATCTTTTGCAAAACTACTGATATAGCATCACATATTACCAACATTGCTGTAGTAGAGGTAGTTGGAGCTAAACCTAAAGCGCAAGCTTCTTTATCAACTTTAACATTAACTACGCTATCAGAATAACAGGCAAGGCTAGACTTAATATTTCCAGTAATAGCAATTATTTTTGATCCAATCTTTTTTATAAAAGGAATTAAATTCTTTATCTCATCAGTCTCTCCGCTATAAGAAAGAACCACCACTACGTCATCCTCACGGACACTCCCCAAATCTCCATGAACTGCCTCAGCAGCATGAAGCCAAAATGATGAAGAGCCAGTAGAAGATAGCGTAGCTGAAAATTTTTGTCCAATAATTCCAGCTTTACCCATACCAGTAACAACAATTCTACCTTTACAACAGGAAATCATATCGATCACCTTTACAAAATTATTACTTAAATTACGGCTTAAGTCATCAATCCCTTTTTTCTCTGTCTTAAGAACTTCTTTAGCCCATTTTATAACTTCTTCTCTCTTACTTTTCTTCATTTATTGCCTCTTTTATTTTTAAAATACTTTTAACTAAATTTTTAATCTTAGCCAAAGGTAGAGAAGTATAAGCATCTGACAAAGCTAAAGAAGGTTTAGGATGTACTTCCATAAATAAACCATCTACACCACAAGCTACTGCTGCCTTAGCTAAAGCAGGAGCAAATTTTCTGTCTCCACCTGAAACTCCTTTCCTAGCTGAAGGACTTTGCAAGGAATGAGTAACATCATAAATTACTGGATACCCATATTTTTTCATAATTAAAAAGGAACGAAAATCAACCACTAAACTATTATAGCCAAAACAACTTCCTCTTTCAGTAATAAAAATCTTTTTATTCCCCGTTGATTCAACTTTCTCAACCATATATTTCATATCAGTAGGTGAAGCAAATTGTCCTTTTTTAATATTTATAATCTTATTAGTTTTTGCTGCCTCTA
>JAVCBZ010000032.1 GCA_030765735.1 Candidatus Susulua stagnicola
TAATTGCTGAGAATGTTTCAAAAGAGGTCCTTTATCGATATAAAAAAAGTAAAATTGAGTTATCTGAAATTAATGAAAAAAAAGATAAAATACTTATGCTTGCTCGAGATAATAGGCTTTTTCCGATTATAGTTGATAAGATAGACAATACTTCAGGAGCAAAATTCATATATTCCATGTGGGAAGGCTATTTAACTGATAGATTTAAAGATTATTGTGGTGAACAGGGAATAGATATTGAACAGGTTCATACAAGTGGACATGCGATAGTTGATGATTTAAAAGCTTTTGCAAATGCTATGAATCCAAAAGTACTTATTCCGATCCATACTTTTGAAGGAAACCAATACCCGGAAATGTTTGAAAATGTTACAGTTTTAAAAGACGGTGAGCTTTTTGAGCTTTGAATACTGGACAATGGAGAAGGGGAGGCATAAAACAACCTGTGTTGATAAACGTGGCAGGAGCAGTTTTATTAGGATTGTGGTGAGGTGATATAAACTATCAAGCTTTTTGTTCTTGCCGGATTTTCTAAAAGCGCTAAAATAGTGACTACCACAGTTGATGACAACGCGATTGATGGGGTAATCCGTAAAAGGGATGGTTCTTTTATAGAAAATCAAATTAAAGCTAGGTCTAATGCAGTAATAATAGGAGATGGTGCGTTGTTTGCAGCTATTCCACATGAGTATAGAGAAAATTATTATTTTATATTTTTTTCGGAACGTTTAAATACATTTTTTGTAATGTCTTCAAGAGAGTTTATCGATGAGGCGGTACAGAATAAGAGTGGCAAAGACAAAGGAGAGAGATCAATTTGGTTTAACGGCAAGAAAAAAGGCAAGGAATATATTAAAGACAAGTATAAAGAATATGTTGTAACAGATTTTTCTTGCTTCAAATAACAACAAAAGGTATTTATACTATTAAGTTGATAGAAAGCTAGGAGGTGTTATGGAATTTATAGAAATTTTAATCAGCCATGATTTACGTATTAGCCACGATGACACCGATGTGCATATTTTAGATAATAAGGTAGAAGACTTAGAAGGAAAAACAGCTGAGGTTTACGCTAGGGATAAAATGAGAGCATATTGTAATAAATTTCTCAGTTCTCATTTTGAAAACTTGATTGTTCTAACTGGGGCCGGTTCTTCTGTAGGCATTGGGAAGACAGATAAAAAAGGGAAAACTCGTACAGAGTTGTGGTCTAGTGTTAAGGATTACATAACGGAGGAAAAGCTTAAAGCTTTATGTAAGAAAATAAAATATCCTTACCCTGAGGGTGAGCCTGGTGATATTGAAGTGATCCTTTCAAAAGCTGAGAAAGCAAAAGAATATGTATCGGGAATTGAGAGTGTAATCAAAAAAATTAAGAATAAAATTAAAGGAGATTGTTCTTTGGAGCTTCCAGATGTTTCTTCTCATGAGTTATTTCTTAATAAAATAACTAGTCGAAAGCTACGTGACCCCCGAGCAAAAATTTTTACACTCAATTATGATACTTTGTTTGAGCAAGCCGCTAATAAGGGGATTACTGTTATTGATGGTTTTTCTTACGGGAATCCTCGCTCTTTTAACGGAACATATTTTGACTATGACTTTGTAGTAAGAGAAAATAGTCGTATAGAAAAAGAAGAAAACTATGTGCCAAGAGTGATGCATGTATATAAATTACATGGTTCTTTAGATTGGGAGAAGAAAGATGATGAAATAATCAAGACTAAAGAGCAGGATGTCAAAGATCCTTTAATTGTTTATCCTAATTATGAAAAATATGAGGTTTCATATGTTCAGCCTTTTTTTGAAATGATGTTACGTTTTCAGCAGGAGCTGAGAAGGAAAAATATTCTATTGCTAGTTATTGGATTTAGTTTTTATGATAAGCATATAGCTGCTGTTGTGAAAGAAGCATTGGCAACGAATACAAGTTTTAGGATGCTTGTAGTATCAAAAAACATATCTGATATTGCCAATGTCTCAGAGTTTAAAGACATCGCTCAAAATGGGAACGTAATATTAGCAGCTGATACTTTTGAGGAGTTTGCAAAATTCTATCCTGTTCCACAAATATATCAAAGGGATTTCTTGCAAACTAAGTATTCTAACAAGGAAAACTCTGATGAAGAATAGTCCCTTTAAACATAATTATTTTCTCGGATATATATGTGAAATCTGCCCAGAGTATGTAACCGCTCATTTTCCATCCTCAGTATTGCTTAACAAGTTTATTTTTTCAGGAGAAGAATTTAACGCAGGTTTGGTTGGTGACTATATTACTATAGAGGGAGAGAATCATGGTTTTCTGGGAAGGGTTACAAAGGTAGGTTTATCAGAAAGAGAAAGAATGTTGTTAACTGAGAAAGCCTTTGGTAGATCGGATTTCCAGCCAAAGGCGATGATTGAACTACTTCTATCTTTTGATAGTTTTAATCCATTTGTGATAGAAAAAGGAATGGATGTTTTTCCTAATATAGGGGCTAAAGTGTTTGTTTGTTCGTCAAAATTTTTAAAAATATTTATTAGAAAATTTGGTTGCAAGAACAACAAAGACTCACCCATGATTTCCTTTGCTACATTAGCTTCGCACAAGAATGCAGATATAGAGATTTCGCAGCAAGCATTGTTTGGGCGACATTGCGCAATTGTGGGGACCACCGGTGGTGGAAAAAGTTGGACAGTGTCTAAATTAATAGAAGGAGTCGAATTAAACAAATCAAAGGCCATACTCCTCGATGCTACTGGTGAGTATCATACGATGAAAAAGGCAAGTTCGTTGGTTCTTCCTAAAGATACATATTTTCACTATTCAAAATTAACCGTTGATGATATTTTTATGTTGTTGCGTCCAGCCGGCCAAGTACAAGCTCCGAAATTAATGGATGCAATTAAGTCGTTAAAAGTTGTTAATTTGTTGGGCGAAACTGCAATACAGGGTATAAAAGTAGATAACGGATGCTTGATTAAATCTGGGGCAATAAAAAAGCCATTTGATGATTATTATTTTCAGAATATATCCACAATTGAGAAAGATTCATTAACAATAGATATTCAAAAATTAGCAGAGCAAGTATTGAATGAATGCATATGGGAGAGTGGATTTGGCAATGATTATTCAAAATGGGGAACCAAGCATGACGGACATATAGCTAATTGCTCTAGCCTGCTTGCACGAATAAGTAATTTAATTAATGCTAATATTTTTAAGGATATTTTTGGGTTTGATAGAGATGGAACAGATGATTTAATAAAGAAAATTGATAACTTTTTGGCAGACCCAGACAAAAATATTTTGCGTATTGGTTTTGAAAATGTTGGGTATGATTTTCAAGGTAGAGAAATTTTAGCTAATGCAATAGCAAAAAACTTTTTATTGAGAGCAAGAGAAGGTAAATTCAAGGAGAATCCTTTAATATTGTTCGTTGATGAAGCGCATCAGTATCTAAATAAAAGAGTACAAGATGAATATTTTATGGCAAAACCATTAGATGCTTTTGATCAGATAGCTAAAGAATGTCGGAAATATGGTTTGTTTTTGTGCTTGGCAACTCAAATGCCTCGGGATATTCCTATAGGAACTTTAAGTCAGATGGGAACATTCATTGTTCATAGACTTATTAACTTTTACGACAAGGAAGCTATATCCAATGCTTGCTCTTCAGCAAACAAGAGTATATTGTCATTTTTGCCAGTATTAGGAGAAGGTGAGGCAATATTGACAGGTGTGGATTTCCCAATGCCTTTATCCATTAAAGTTGTTCCTCCAGACCAACGGCCGGATTCTGGGACACCGGAGTTCGCAAAAAAGAATTAAATTATTATTTTAAAAGTTGTAGTTAACAAGAGGGTTGTTTTCAAATCATATATGTCTACTTGTATGCTTGTTTTTAGCCTAACTATCTGCTAGATAGTTAATTACCAGATAGTTGACTGGCAGATAGTGGACAAATTTGGACAAATTCCCACAGTTTGAGCCCTATTCGAGGCACTAATTTCCATTATGAACCTTATCTCTTAATTCAACCGATTAAATGGTGTGGCGAATAATGGTCGCTTATTATAGGGGATGACAGGTAGAGATAGTGTTATCCTAGACCCCTACCCTCCGAGCTTTTTCATAATCCCGTCCATTAATTTGGACGGGATTTTTCTATTTGTTCAAAGGGGATTGTCTTTTTCTGTTTATGGGCTGGAATAAATAAGTATTGTGTCCCCCGATTTTGTCTCCCGATTTTCAAGAACTTCAAGATATTTGTTTGATAGTTCAAATTCTCTAACGTGCAACCAGTTGCAAAATTCGTTCAATACGGGGAGAAACAAGCATTTTTTAGCTACAAAGGGTAATTTGCCATCACGAAAAAATGCTTGACAGAGTGTATTCATGATATAATGTATACATGATGTTAATCTCAAGCAAGCCAGTCTTTAGCTTTAGCTATCCAGTAGCTTATCAAGGTAATTTCTAGGGTTTTTGTGTATTGGCAAAAAAATACTAATTATGGTATATCATAATAAAAGGGTGTGTGTATGGTTCAAGTATTGGTAAAAGACAGAAAGTATGCTGGTAAGTATGTCGCAATTAACGATTTCGACAGTTCTAAGGTTGTGGCTGCTGGTGAAACTCCATATGAAGCTTACACTAGAGCTATCTTCAAAAAGTGTATGAACCCGGTTATAATGTTCATTCCACTAAAAGATCTCGTTCAAATTTATTAATGGCATTATCTAATGTTCCTTTCACTCAATTAAGCAGAGATGGTATACCACGTCCTTGGCTTAGAATAGTTATTAAGAATCCCCATACAGGAAAAGAAATGAGGACTTATGGGTTGATAGATACGGGTGCGGATGAGTGTGCACTGCCTGCATCATTTGCTCCCATTCTTGGACATGACTTGCAAAAAGGGACAGAAAAGAGAATTAATACTGGCAATGGAGAAACTATAGCTTATTCACATACTATGTCGCTTGAGATAGATGATATTAGGATAAATGATATATTGATTGATTTCATGCCAAACCTCGATGTAGTCTTATTGGGCGTGAAAAGCTTTTTAGCAAAGTTTACTCTTACCGTAGATTATCCAAAAAAAGAATTTTCTATCATCTAAGCAATAAAAAGTATTTGCTTTGTTACCATTTTAATTTCTTCAGAATATAACCAGTTACGAAAGTCGTCCAATACGGGGAGCCAGTAAATAACCTCGAATGCAAGTTCGAGATAATAAATTATGCCCTGAATTCAATGTAGTTCAGGGCATTTTTTATGTCTTGTCATGTCAAAGAGTTAGGCAAATGATTTTGGGATCTAGCTCGAATCCTACAAGTGTCCCTTGAGTCATTTAATCACAATGCCTAAAACCAAAACAGAATCTATCTCTTTATCTCTAAGGTAAAGCATTTCATAAGGGTGAGAATGTCCCATCTACCCAAAGTCTGTCTTGGTGCTTCCGCCTATGCTAAGGCTTCGGCGGACAGGTGGGGCTCTTGCGCGGAGTTTACCCACCGTAGCTTTAGCAAAGGAGGGGGCTAGTCTTTTTCCCTAAGCGGGAAGAGAAATCTATTAATGCTTTAATTTACACCTTGACAGAATAGCTAAATGTTTTAGAATGGGTTATACTTAAGTTAGTTAGTATTAACTAACTTGCTAAATCAAAACTACCCAAAAGATAAGGAGTTTATTAATGAGGCGAAAGACTTCTCAAGAGAGAAAAGTGATGATAATAAATGTTGCCAGAGATTTAGTGATTAGGGAGGGTGTACAGGCCCTAACTATTAAAAACCTTTCCCGAAAAAACAAAATATCTGAGCCAGCCGTCTATCGGCACTTTAAAAACAAACGGGCAATTCTGGCGGCTTTAATAGATGATCTGGAGCATAATCTTATGGAGGCTATTGATGCACCGGTACGGATCTATAAGAATCCCCTTGAGCGGTTACGAGAAATTATGAAAGCCCATATGGTTTTCACCGAAAAAAAGAAGGGAGTGCTTTTTGGTATTACTGCTGAGTCTATACATTTCAACGATGATTTTCTGCGCCGTAAAATTTTAGGAGTGATAGAGAAATATAAGTCAAAGATCAGGGAAATTCTTTTAGATGCTAAAAGAGAAGGCTTTTTACGGGAAGATATAAATTTAGATGCCGTAGGTTTAACTTTTTTCGGGCTTATTCAAGCCGCTATAGTCCAATATGCTCTTACTAATTATTCGGTGCCGCCGATTACTAAGTTTAATACTCTTTGGAACGTCTTTTTGCGCGGTATTGAGCAAAAGGCTAAAAAATAATGGAGCAAAATATAATTATTCGTAAATATCAGCCTGATGACCGTGAGGTGCTTCGTAAGCTTAGTTGTGATACTGCTTACTTTGGCGACCCTTGCGAAGTTTTCTTCCCGGATCGTAAAATGTTAGCTGATTTAATTATGAGCTATTATACCGATTATGAACCGGAACATATCTGGGTAGCTGATTACAATGGTGAGGTTGTTGGATATATATCTGCAGGTTTGAGTGAGTCGCGTTACTGCAGGTTCATGTTGTTAAAGATTATACCTTGCAGCATTATTAAGGCGTTGTGTGGGCGCAAAATTTGGGATAGAAGGACATGGCGGTTAATAGTATATAATTTTTTATTCTGGATTACCAGTAATGGAAAGCTTAAAAAGTTAAATCGAAATGAATTCCCCGCACACATCCACCTAAATATAAAATATGGTTTTCGCGGAAAAGGTATAGGCAGTAAATTATTTGATGCTTTATACGGTAAACTTAAAGAAAAAACTAAAGGTATTGGCTTTAAAGCATTACGCCAAGAGTCAAGATTTTCATTTTTTGAGAAATACGGTTTTAAGCTTTTTGATCGCAGGCGAGTTAAAGTTTGGGAGAAGTGGCTAAGTAAGAGTCCGCTTTATTACATGGAATACGGGAAGAAGATTCATGAGTAGCAGTACATGTTTAAAAGAATGCAGTGCTATGTTGGCTGGGCAGAGGATTTTGCGCCGAAAAATTGAGCATCAAAAGCCGCCAACTAAGCGTGTGTTTTTAACCTTCGATGACGGGCCGGATAAAAGGTTTACACCTAAAATATTGGATCAGTTAAAGCGCTTTAATGCCAAGGCTACCTTTTTTGTGGTCGGCAAAAGAGTTCGGCAGTATCCAGATATTCTGAAAAGAATAGTTAATGAGGGTCATGATATCGGTAACCATACTTTTACTCATCCGGTAAGCCCGATTTTAAAATATAGCCTTATGGAAAAAGAAATAAAAGCGACTGAATATATTATTCATAAAATTACCGGAAGGATTCCCAAGCTTTTTCGGCCGACTTGGCTTTCTTGGGATTTTCATGCCCGAAAAATGAACCAGGTGCCCAGAAAATTAGGTTATTATTCTTTACGCTGGTCTATTTCCAGTATGGATTGGCTGGGTATGAAAAAGGTAATTAAACACAAAATTTTTAATGCTAAGATTGATTCCCGGGAAGTGCTTTTATTTCATGATGCCTCAGAAAAATCTTTCTTCCCTAGCCGTAAGGCTACGGTAGATGTGTTGCCTGAGATTTTAGAGATATTTAGATGCAAGAGCATAAATCTTCTTAAGCTATCGGCTTTTATTCCCAATATTGAAAGGTAGGAACTTTTGGTTGTTGACCGATTAAGAGTTAACAGCTATTTATTTTTGGTTTAAAGAATAATGGATTGATTTTTAAGGTAAAAATTATGGCTAAAGAAGAAATGATTGAAATGCAGGGTACGGTTAATGAAAGCCTGCGTAATGCTATGTTTCGGGTAGAATTGGAGAACGGCCATACGGTTCTTGCTTATCCCTGCGGAAAAATGAGGAAATATTATATACGAATGCTTCCCGGCGATAAAGTCACAGTTGAGATATCACCTTATGATTTAGGTAAAGGAAGAATTACCTATCGGCATAAGTAGCTTAAAAACTATATTTTCTACTAAAGGAGTAAGTGTTGTTAATTTAGTTTATGAGGAATCAAAAGTTAATTCTTGCAGTTTTTCTGCTGGGGTATTGCATGGTTGGCGGAGGGTGCAATTTATTGTTAAGGATTGTAAATAAAGATATGGCTGAAGAAAAAGAAATTTTAGGTGAGGTTTACGGTTTTAATTCTAAAGTTGAAGAACTGCAAGGTATGCTAAAGGGCCTCGGCTACAATGCTGGCTTAATCGATGGAAAGTTAGGTTTTAGGACTCGAAGCGCGGTAAAAGTGTTTCAGAAA
>JAVCBZ010000029.1 GCA_030765735.1 Candidatus Susulua stagnicola
ATAGATATATCTGGTGGAGATTTTGCACCGAGTGAGATTATCAAAGGGGCAATATTAGCTAAAAAAGAATTATCTGAGGATATTGTTTTAATTGGCGTAGAGGAAGAGATCAAAGAACAATTAAAACTTAATAAAGCTTCTGCAGATGATTTTATTATTGTTAATGCTCCCGAGAAAATTGAAATGGCTGAATCACCAGCTAAGTCAGTACTTAGGAAAAAGAATTCTTCAATTGTTATCGGTACTGATTTACTTAAAGAAAAAAAAATAGATGCTTTTGTTTCTTGTGGTAATACTGGAGCAGTGGTTTGTGCTTCTACTTTGAGATTAGGTTTAATTGAAGGGGTAGAACGTCCAGGAATCGCTTTAATGCTTCCGGCTAAGACTGGTGGTGTATCTTTGATTATTGATGTTGGAGCAAATATTGACTGTAAACCTTTGCATCTTTTGCAATATGGGATAATGGCTTCAGTCTATTATGATTTAGTTTTAAATAAAAATAATCCTAGCTTAGGATTACTTAATATTGGTGAAGAAGCTTCAAAGGGTTTAGGTGTTCTAAAGCAAGTACATAAGCTTTTTTCCTCATCATCGCTAAATTTTACTGGCAATATGGAAGCTCGCGAAATTTTTTCTGGTAAATGTGATTGCATAGTCTGTGATGGCTTTGTAGGTAATATTGCTCTTAAAGTTGCTGAAGGAAGCGTTGAGACTGTGGGTAGAATGCTTGTTAAAGCTATGAAAAAAGGAATTTTAGGTAAGATAAGTCTTTTATTAGCTAAGAAAAATCTTAAAGAGTTTAAAAGTTCGATTGATTATGCTGAACATGGAGGAGCTCCTCTTTTGGGTGTAGATGGGATTGTAATTATTGGACATGGTCGTTCTAGCAGAGTGGCGGTTAAAAATGCTATTAAGGTAGCTGTTCGTGAGTTGTCACAAGATTTAACTACAACTATTAATAGGAGAATCAATGAAATTTGTCAAGATAGCGGGATTAGGCAAATACTTACCGCCTAAGCGCTTATTAAATTCAGATTTAGAAAAAATGGTTGAGACCTCAGATGAGTGGATTACTGCTCGTACTGGTATAAAAGAAAGAAGAATTTCAGAAAAAGGGGTTGGTGCTTCTGGATTGGCTTATAAGGCTTCACAAATTGCCTTAGAACGGGCTGGTGTAGATCCTAAAGACTTAGATTTAATTATTGTTGCTACTATTACTCCTGATACACAATTCCCTTCTACAGCTTGTTATCTTCAAAATTATCTAAAGGCTAGTAAGGCTGCTTGCTTTGACGTATCTGCTGCTTGTGCTGGGTTTGTATATGGGTTAGTTAATGCTTGGCAGCTTATAAAGGGTGGCTTATATAAGAATGCCTTGGTAGTGGGTTGTGAAGTTCTTTCTACAATAACCGATTGGGAGGATAGATCCACTTGTGTTTTGTTTGGAGATGGAGCTGGAGCTGCAGTATTAACTGAAAGTATAAAACCAGGATTTTTAAGTGCTTATTTAGGTTCAGATGGTTCTCAAACCGATATTTTAAATATGCCTGGTGGAGGTTCGCGTAATCCAATTTCTACTGAAGTTATAGATAGTCGAATGCATTACATGAAGATGAAAGGCAATGAGCTTTTTAAGATTGCTGTTAGGGTAATGGTTGAAGCAGCAAAAAAAGCTTTAGCTAGAGCTGAATTAGATAACAGCAATATAGATATGTTAATTCCTCATCAAGCTAATGAGAGGATAATAAGTGCAGTTGGAAAACGTCTTGGTCTTTCTAAAGATAAGATATATATAAATATTGATCGCTATGGAAATATGTCTTCTGCTTCTAGTGCTGTAGCTTTATGTGAAGCTTGGGAAGACAAGAGATTCAAAACAGATAATATTGTGGTTTTGGACGCTTTTGGAGCAGGATTAGTCTGGGGTAGTTGTGTTCTCAAATGGGTGTAAAATAGCTCATAGTTCTTAGACTATGAGCCATGAGCTAAGAACTAAAATACTAAACAATGAAAGCAGTAATTTTTCCTGGTCAAGGTGCTCAATATGTAGGAATGGGGCAAAGTTTATATGAGGGCTTTCCTCAAGCTAAGAATATTTTTTTATCAATAGATAAGATTTTAGGATTTTCTTTATCGGAAAAGTGTTTTCAGGGGCAAGAATCTGAGCTTAAAGAAACTTCAACCCAACAATTAGCAATTTTAGCAGTTAGTTTGGCTGCTTTTGAGGTTTTTAAAGAAAAAGAAATAAAGATAGATTATTTATCGGGATTAAGCTTAGGTGAATACAGTTGCTTATATGCTGCTGAAGTTATAAATTTAAGTGATTTAGTAAATTTAGTAGACCAAAGAGCCAAAGCTATGAACAAAGTAGCTTTAGCTAATCCCTCCACCATGTTTGCAGTTATCGGGCTTGATAGAGAAAAATTAAAAGATATAGCAAAAAAAGAAAATTTTTATATTGCTAATATAAATTCACCGGGACAAATAATTGTTTCTTTAGCTAAAGACCGGAGAGACGATATTTTTACAATTTTAGAGGCTACTGGTGCAAGAGTTATAGAACTGGCAGTTAGTGGTGGTTTTCATTCACCATTTATGAATTTGGCTAAAGAACATTTAGCTACTGTTGTTGAGGAAATGAATTTCTCTGATGCCAGTATTCCTATTGTTAGTAATTTTACAGCCAAAGCTCATACTAAGGCAGAAGAAATTAAGAGTAATCTTCTAGAGCAATTAACTTCTTCTGTTTTATGGAATGATTGCGTAAATTATATGATGAGAGCTGGCGTAGATTCATTTTTTGAAGTTGGTCCATCAAAGGTTTTGCGTGGATTAATCAGAAAAATAGATCGCCAGGCTAAGGTTATTAATATCGGAGAAAAACAGGATTTAGAAAGTTTATCAGTGGACTAAAATTTTTAAGGAGGACTTATGAATTTTGACGGTAAAGTTGTTGTAGTCACTGGAGGCGCTCAGGGAATAGGTCGTCAGATTGCTTTAAATTTTGCTAAGCTTAAAGCTAAGGTAGTGATTTTAGATCTGGTTGAGGAGTCTTTAAAGCAAGCTCAAGAAGAGATTTCTAGCCATAGTGAATGTTTATATTACGTAGTTGATGTCACTAATAATCTTCAAGTTGAGGAAACAGTAAACAAAATTATTGACAACTCTTTAAAGATTGATATATTAATTAACAATGCAGGGATAACTAGAGATAGTTTGGCCCTAAGGCTCTCTGAAAGCGATTGGGATAAGGTGATTACTGTAAATCTAAAAGGTGCATTTTTATGTTCTAAGTTCTGTGCAAAGAAGATGATAAAGCAGCGTTATGGTAAGATAGTTAATATTTCTTCTATTATCGGAATAATTGGTAATAGTGGCCAGGCAAATTATTCAGCATCTAAAGCTGGTTTAATTGGTTTAACCAAGACACTTGCTAGGGAATTAGGCTCAAGGAATGTTTGCGTTAATGCTGTTGCTCCAGGCTATATCCAGACTAAAATGACTGATGTTTTATCAGACAAGGTAAAAGAAGAGATGTTAAAAAGGATACCCTTAAATAGATTTGGTTCACCAGAAGATGTGGCCAAAGCAGTATTGTTTTTGGCTTCAGATGAGGCTGCGTATATAACTGGTCAAGTTTTAGTAGTTGATGGCGGTATGATTTAGCAAACTAAAGGAGGTTTGGATATGAGTGTTGACGAAAAAGTAAAGGGTATTATTTCTGAACAATTAGGTGTAAAAAAGGAAGAAATTAAGCCAGAAAGTTCTTTCATTGATGATCTAGGAGCAGATTCTCTAGACACAGTAGAAGTTGTTATGGCTTTGGAAGAGGAATTCGGAATAGAGATTCCTGATGAAGATGCTGAAAAGATTACCACTGTTGGTGATGCATCTAAGTATATTGAAGATAAAATGGGTAAGAAAGAGGAATAGTCTTTAAAAGATGAAAAGAGTAGTTGTAACTGGATGTGGTGTTATTTCCCCAGTCGGGAATGAGAAGGATTCTCTTTGGGATTCTTTGACTAATGGAAAAAGTGGTGTAGGGAAAATTACTAACTTTGATGCAACAGAATTTGATTCTAAAATTGCTGGCGAAGTAAAGAATTTTATCCTTCCTTCTCATTTTACTTCTAAAGATCAAAGGAAGACCTCACGTTTTGTTCAATTTGCTCTTAAAGCTGCAGAAGAAGCTATCGCTGAATCTGGTATAGACTTAGATCAAATTGATCCTTATCAAATAGGTGTAATCATTGGCTCAGGGGTAGGAAGCTTAGAGACAATTGAGAGAGAGCATAAAGTTCTTCTTGAAAAAGGACCAAAAAAACTTTCCCCATTTATGATTCCGATGCTGATTACCAATGAGGCTGCCGGGCATGTAGCTATACGCTTTAAATTAAAAGGACTTAATTTTTGTACAGTTACTGCTTGTGCTTCTGGAGCTCATGCTATTGGAGAAGGCTATCGGGCGATAAAGAGTGGCATTGCCACTCTTATGGTTTGTGGAGGTGCAGAAGCTTGCGTAGTTCCTTTAGGAGTAGGTGGTTTTTGTGCCTTAAAAGCACTTTCTAAACGCAATGATGAACCTCAAAGAGCAAGTAGACCTTTTGATTTGGAAAGAGGTGGATTTGTTATAGCTGAAGGAGCAGGTATTATTGTATTAGAAGAACTAGAGCATGCTAAGAAAAGAGGTGCTTATATTTACGGTGAATTAGCTGGATATGGGGCGACCTGTGATGCTTTTCATATAACAGCACCTGATCCTGAGGGCGGTGCAGCTTCAAAAGCACTATCTCTTGCTTTAGATGAAGCTGGCGTATCCCGTGATCAGAAAATTTATTTAAATGCTCATGGCACAAGTACAAAATTAAATGATGTTATGGAGACCAAAGCTATAAAAAGTGCTTTTGGTCCTTACGCTAAAGAAGTTTTAATTAGTTCTACAAAATCAATGACTGGGCATACTTTAGGTGCTGCTGGAGCAATTGAGTTTATTGCTTGTTGCCTAGCTCTTAAGAATAAGATTATCCCTCCTACGATCAATTATGAAAATCCTGATCCTGAATGTGATTTGAACTACACACCTAATGAAGCTAGGCTTGAGGATATAAAAGTTGTAATGTCTAATTCTTTAGGGTTTGGGGGGCATAACGCTACTCTTGTGATAAAAGAATTTAAATAGTAAATAGTTAATAGTATATAGTATATAGTAAATAGTATGTAGTATATTGTATATTGCAAATGTATTAATTATATCCTATATACTATATATGGCATACAATACACTCTCTTAAATATGGGTTTAACATTAATTGAAAAAATTCTTCTTAAACATTCTTTATCTGGAAAGTTAGAAGACTTTATCTATGCTAAAGTAGATTTTTGCTTTGGTAATGATATAACTGCTCCTTTAGCAGTTAAAGAATTTAAAAAAGCTGGTTTTAAAAGTATATTTAATAAATCAAAAATTGGCTTTATTTGTGATCATTTTACTCCAGCCAGAGACCTAAAAGCTGCTAATAATGTAAAATTATTAAAAGAGTTTGCTAAAGAATATAAGATAAAACATTTTTATGATATTGATAAGTGTGGGGTAGAACATGTTTTTTTACCTGAATCTGGTTTAGTAAAACCAATGGACTTAGTAATTGGAGCTGATTCTCATACTTGTACTTATGGTGCCCTAGGAGCAGCAAGCTTTGGTGTTGGTTCAACTGATTTAGCTGCAGCTATTGCTACTGGCAAGTGTTGGTTTAAGGTTCCTGAGACTATAAAGTTTGTTTATAGTGGTAAATTTACAACTTGGGTAGGTGGAAAAGATTTAATGCTTTACACTATTGGTAAGATCGGCGTAGATGGAGCTTTGTACAAAGTTATGGAATTTTCTGGTCCGGCAATTAGAAGTTTGTCTATGGATGATCGGTTCTCAATGTGTAATATGGCTATTGAAGCTGGTGGTAAAGGTGGAGTTATTGAGCCGGATGAGAAGACTCTTGATTATGTAAGAGCAGCTAATCCTAAATTAAAAAATATAAAAATAGTTAAAAGTGATCCTGATGCTAAATATAGTAGGGTTATTAATATTGATGTTAGTAAACTAACCCCTCAGGTTGCTTGCCCTCATCTTCCTAGTAATGTAAAGAGTGTAGATAAGCTTAGCAAGATTAAAGTAGACCAAGTCGTAATTGGTTCTTGTACTAATGGTCGAATAAGTGATTTAGCAATTTCAGCTAAGATATTAAAAGGTAAAAAGATTAAAAAAGGCTTAAGAGCAATTGTTATTCCAGCTACACCTAAGATTTATCAGGAAGCAGAAAAGAAAAAATATTTAGAGATTTTTCATAATGCCGGTTTTATAGTTTCACCACCTACTTGTGGACCTTGTTTAGGTGGTCATACTGGAGTTTTAGATAAGGGTGAGGTCGCCATAGCTACTACTAATAGGAATTTTATTGGTAGAATGGGAGACCCAGGAAGCTTTGTTTATCTTTCTTCACCAGCAGTAGCAGCTGCTAGTGCAATTACTGGTAGAATTACTAATCCAACTGGAGTGGTAAGAGATGATTATTAAAGGCAAGAGTCACAAACTAGGCAGCAATATTAATACTGATGATATTATTGCGGCTAAATATCTTGATTCTTATGATCAGGTTTTTCTTGGTTCAAAATTCATGGAAAACATAGATCCAGATTTTATAAAAAGAATCAAAAAAGGCGATGTAGTTGTTGCTGGTAAGAACTTTGGTTGTGGTTCTAGCCGTGAACATGCACCTTGGGCAATTAAGGGATGTGGAATTTCTTTGGTAATCGCTGAAAGTTTTGCCCGTATTTTTTATCGTAATGCTATAAATGTTGGTTTACCGATTTTAATTTGCAAACAAGCAAACCAAATTAAAGCTGATGATATTCTAGAGATTGATTTGGATAAAGGGATAATAAAGGATCTAACTTTAAATAAAGAATTTACCTCTGAAGCTTTTCCTGCCTTTATGCAGGAGATTATTAAAGTTGGAGGATTAATCAAATGGTTGAAGAAAAAGCCTGCCTGCCGGCAGGCAGGGAGAAAAAATGAATAACTATAATATTGCAACAATTCCTGGTGATGGCACAGGTCCGGAAGTAGTTAATGAAGGATTAAAAGTATTAGAGGCAGTAGCTTCTAAATTTGATTTTAAGTATCAAAATACTAGTTATGATCTTGGTGGAGAAAGATATCTAAAGACTGGTGAAGTCCTGCCAGAGTCAGTTATAGCAGAATTAGGTAATTTTGATAGTATTTTTCTTGGAGCGATTGGTCATCCAGGAGTAAAACCTGGTATTCTAGAAAAAGGAATACTATTAGCTTTACGTTTTGCTTTTGAGCAGTATGTAAATTTAAGACCAATAAAGCTTTATGATAGCCGTTTCTGCCCGCTTAAAGATAAAAAACCTGAAGATATAGATTTCGTAGTAGTTAGAGAAAACACTGAAGGTCTTTATAAGGGGCTAGGTGAATTCAAAAATAAAGGTAGTGCTGAAGAGGTAGCTATTCAGAGTTCTTATAACACTCGCAAGGGTGTTGAGCGCTGTATACGTTATGCTTTTGAATATACTCGTAAAAGAGATAAGAAAAAAACTCTTACTCTTTGCGGTAAGACCAATGTTTTAACTTATGCTTTTGATTTGTGGGATAGAACTTTTAATGAAGTGGCAAAAGATTATCCTGATATAAAAACTGATTATGCTCATGTTGATGCAACTTGTATGTGGATGATTAAGAATCCAGAGTGGTTTGATGTAATTGTTACTGACAATATGTTTGGTGATATTATTACTGATTTAGGAGCAATGATTCAAGGTGGAATGGGTATTGCTGCTGGAGGGAATATCAACCCTAAAGGAGTTTCAATGTTTGAACCTATTGGTGGCAGTGCTCCTAAGTATACTGGACAGAATGTAATTAATCCTTTAGCAGCAATTTGTGCTCTTGGTATGATGCTTAATCAATTAGGAGAGAACAAAGCTGCAGAAGCAATAGAGAAGTCAGTTATTAAAGTAGCTAGAGATGATCTAAAGAGCCTTGGGGCTGGAAAGATGGGCTATTCTACCACCGAGGTCGGAGATCTCGTGGTTAAAAACCTGTAATTGCAGAAGACAGATGACAGAGGACAGAAAAATCTGACTTCTGATTTCTGTTTTCTGACTTCTGGAAGAATTATGAAGAAGTATAATGTAGCGGTAATTGGAGTTGGAGCAGTCGGGGCAGAAATTCTTAGAATTCTAAAACAAAGAAACTTTCCAATTGAGAATTTAAGAGTATTTGCTCGTAGTGCTAGAGAGATAAAAGTAGATGGCACATCTTATAATGTTGAAGCTATAGAGGGCAGTGACTTTACTGGAATAGATATTGCTCTGTTTGCTGGAACTGAAGGTTCTAAAGGGGCTAGTGTTCTTTATGCTGATAAGTTCATAGAGAAGGGAGCAGTAGTAGTTGACAATGGTAATGATTTTCGTCTAAAAGATGACGTACCATTAGTAGTTCCTGAAGTAAATAAAGATAAAGTTTCTACACATAAGGGAATAATTGCTAATCCAAATTGCACTACTATTCAAGCAGTTACTGCTTTGGGTGGAATTTTTAAAAGTTTTGGCTTAAGTCAATTCATTGTTACTAGCTTTCAAGCAACTTCTGGAGCTGGTAAGGCAGCAGCAACTAGTCTTTGGAATGAGACTAAAGGTTTAGTTGAAGATAATCAGGATAATGATTTTGATAATCTCAATAAGAAAATAAACCATAAGCCAGAGAGCTTTGACCGCCAGATTGCTTTTAATGTTATCCCTCAGATTGGTGGTTTTGATGATAATGGTTACACTAGTGAAGAAATGAAAGTAGTCCATGAATCACACAAGATTTTTGGTGATAACGATATAAAGATTTCTGCTACATGTGCTAGAGTACCAGTTTTTACCTCACATAGTGAGTCAATTTACTTTACTACTAAGAAGAAGACTACAGTTGCCGAATTAGAAGAAGTTTTAAAGAACTCACCAGGTGTAGTTTATCAAACTGAAAATTTATCTCTACCGGTTGATGCTGAAGGCAAGGATGAAGTCTTTGTTAGCCGTTTACGTGAAGATACAGCATGCGAAAACTCTTTTTGGTTATGGTGTGTTTCCGATAACCTAAGAAAGGGCGCAGCCTTAAATGCCATCCAAATAGCTGAAGAGCTAATCAAATAGATCTAGTCTAATTCAAACTAGGTATAATTCCTTAATAAAAGGGGTCAACTCCCTTTCTTTGGAAGAAGATTGTAATCACAAGTGCGACAATTAGAGGGTAAAAAAATGTTCCATAGCTCTCAAAATCTGTTATTTTGTAAGGTAGTGAAACCAACAAAAAACAGAATAGGGATTTTGAGTTGAATATTTTCACAATATGAATTACAATCCACCAAAATAAATTTCTTTTAGCAAACCTCTTGTTTTCTTTCCTGATATCTATATAATATCAGAAAGGGATAAAGTAAGTATAGTATAGGATTTTTTGATGTTGGGTGTAAATATGCAAAAGAACATTCGCTTTGATTTAGAATATATTGGTAGTAATTATTTTGGTTTTCAGATTCAAGAGAAGGCTGGGGTAAAACAAATTACTATTCAAGAGGTCTTGGAGAAAGCTCTAGAGAGGCTTTTTAGAGAAAAGATAAGAATAATAGCTTCGGGTAGGACTGATAGAGGGGTGCATGCTAAGGCTCAAGTAGTAAATTTTAAAGTAGATACTAAAATACCTTTGTCAAATATAAAGACTGCTGTAAATACTTTTTTACCTTCTGATATAAGGATTAACAAGATAAAGAAAGTTTCTGATGACTTTCATTCTCGTTTTTCTGTTAAATCCAAGATTTATCGGTATATAATTTTTTGTAATCGAGAAGATTCTGTATTTTGGAAGAATTTCTCTTGGCATATTCCTGGTGCTCTTGATTTAGAATTAATCAACAAAGGAGCTAAGAGATTAATTGGTAGAAAAGATTTTAGTATTTTTGCTAAAGATCCTAAAAAATATAAGACTTGCCAGCGGAGAGTAATATATATTTTAATAAGGAAAAGAGCCAATTTGATTTATATTGATATTGAAGCTGAGGGTTTCTTGAGAAATATGGCCAGGAACATGGTTTCATTTTTGATAAGAATAGCTAGTGGAAAATTGTTGATTAAAGATTTATCTTCTATCCTTAATAAAAAGATTTTTTATATTAAGAATCCAGCTCCAGCCCAAGGGTTATACCTTTATAAGGTAAAATATTAGTATTTATTGGGTTTTTTTAGCTTCTGGGGTTGAAATTTTAGCCAAATTAGCTAATAATTGTGATATAATAATAAATATTAATTTTGAATTAGAGGAGAGGTAAAATTCTATGTTTATCAAAAGAGTATTAGTTATTTTCCTTATTGTAATGTTTGGTGTGACTTCTGGCTGTCATAATCTTCGTAAGAAGTTTATAAGAAAGAAGAAGCATGAGAAAGAAATTGCAGTTTACGTAGATTTTAAAGATTATCCAGAGAAGCCTTCACGGGAAGCTTATATCAATTACTATTTGTTTGTACGCGGTTGGATTGATGATTTAGTTGAAGCTCTTAAACAAGGAGTTAGTTATAAGAGACAGCGGAGAGCAATTAATCAAGCAATAATGAATTTAGAACAGATAATTACTTTTTATAGTACTGAAGGTAAAGATGCGGTTTATCCTATATATGAAGGATTACAGGATTTAAGAGCCGAAATGGTTAAGAGTCCTAATATGAGTGAGGCTAAGAGTAATCTTTTTGTTCGCAAAGTTGAGCAGCTTAAGAGAAGATTTGAGAAAGATTTTAATTATAGTGATGTAGAAAAATGGATGAATTAATTGTACAGACCTTTCGTTTAGGTGAACTCTCTACCAATTGTTATCTGGTTTTTAATCAAGAATCAAAGAAAGGGTTTATTATTGAGGCTCCTGAGCCGATTGATGAAGTTATTGAATTTATTAAAATTCAAAATATAGCCATAGATTTTATTGCTTTAACTCATGCTCATTTTGATCATATTGGAGGATTAAATAGTTTGGATTATCCTTTTTATCTACACCAAGAAGATCTTAAGTTTTTAAAAAATCCCGGGTTTAATGGTTCAGAATTTTTTGGTTCTTCAATTGTAGTTGATAAAGAAGCTAAGGTGTATGACGATAACCAGCCTTTATATTTTGATAATCATTTAATAGAAGTAATCCATACTCCAGGCCATACTCCAGGGTCAGTATCTTTGAAATTAGATAATTGGCTTTTTAGCGGGGATACGCTTTTTTTTGATTCAATAGGAAGGACTGATATTCCTTTAGGGTCTGGTGAGCAGATAATTAAGTCAATAAAAGAAAAGTTATTGGTCTTGCCTTTAGATACAATCGTTTATCCAGGACATGGCGCTCCTACTAGTATAGCTCGAGAGATTAAATTAAATCCTTTCCTAGGTTAATTAAATGGAAGTTTACTTAGAAGCCTATATTGATTATTTAAAGGTTGAGAAGGGTTTAGCTTATAATTCTATTTCTGCATATAGTGAAGATTTAAGAAAATATATTCAATACTTAAAAAAAGAGGGAATAACTGATCCTAAAAGTATTATTCGCAAGAATATTACTGATTTTTTATTTAACTTGCGAAAAAGAATAGCTCCGATAAGTATTGCTCGAATTTTATCAGCGATTAGAAGCTTTCATAAGTTTTT
Organism: Candidatus Susulua stagnicola; assembly: GCA_030765735.1. Lineage (GTDB taxonomy): Bacteria > Omnitrophota > Gorgyraeia > Duberdicusellales > 4484-171 > Susulua > Susulua stagnicola. Next base: position 11,741 of record JAVCBZ010000029.1, read on the forward strand.
ATTAAGAGAGAGGATATCTTCACAAGATCCATCGGATCTTATTGAAGCTCCCAAATTAGAGAAGAAAATTCCCAATTTTTTGATTATTGATGAGGTAAATGAAATTTTAAAAGCACCGAATTTAAAAAAACCTCAAGGAATAAGAGACAGGGCTATTTTAGAGTTGCTGTATGCTACTGGTTTGCGAGTTTCAGAGCTAGTTAAGCTTAGAGCTCAGGATATAAATTTAGATGTAGGCTTCATTAGATGTACCGGAAAGGGTTCTAAAGAGAGGATAGTGCCCTTAGGAGGGGTTGCTAGTCGGTTCTTGCAAAAGTATCTACAAGAAGCAAGAAGCAAATTATTAAAGGATAAGGCAACTGCTTATATTTTTCTAGTTCAAGGCGGTAGAGGTATAAGCCGACAAAGTGTATGGAAAATGATAAAGGCGATGGCAAAGAAATGTCGGATTAAGAAAAGAATCAGTCCCCATACCCTAAGGCATTCTTTTGCTACTCATCTTCTTGAACGAGGAGCTGACTTAAGGAGCGTTCAAGAGATGTTAGGGCATTCTAGTATAACTACTACTCAGATTTATACTCATGTTAATCAGAGTCGATTAAAGAAAATTCATAGTCAATTTCATCCTCGAGCTTAATGAGTGAGACAAAAAAAAGATATGAAAAGTAAGTTAAAAAAATTATCTCCACAGTTTAAGAAAATACTTAAAAATTCTTCGGATTTGGCTAATTCTTTAGGAGTTAAGGTTTATCTTGTTGGTGGTGTAGTTAGGGATCTGATTTTAAATAAAAGTATTCTTGATTTGGATATCGTTGTTGAGGGGGATGCTATTTCCTTTGCTAAAAAATTAGCTAATCTCCTGAAGTCTGATTTTTGCGGTTATAATAGTTTTGGTACAGCAACCATAAGTTTTAATCAAGAAAGAATAGATTTCGCTACTGCCAGAACTGAAAAATATTCTAGGTCTGGCATTTTACCAAAAGTTTTTCCAGCTTGTTTAGATAAAGATCTATTGCGTCGAGATTTTACTATAAATGCTATGGCAATAAGTTTAAATAAGAATAATTATGGAAAATTAATTGATTTATATAATGGAATGGGTGATTTACGAGCAGGCTTGATTAGAATTTTAAATAATCAAAGCTTTCAAGATGATCCAACCAGAATATTAAGAGCTATCCGCTTTGAACAAAGATTTTCTTTTAAAATTGAATCAGATACTTTTAAATTAGTCAAAGAAGCTTTAAGTCAAAATCGTTTAGAATTAGTTGGACCTCATAGACTTAGAGATGAAGTTATAATTATTTTAAACGAGAAAAATCCTTATAAATATATTAAGCGAATTAACGAATTAGTAGGACTTTCTTTTATCGATAAGTCAATAAAATTAGATAGTAAAAGTTTTCAACTTTTTAGAAAAATCCAAGAGTCTGTAGTCTATTATAAAAAGAAATTTAAAAAACATCCTAAGCTAGATGCGTGGCTCTTGTATTTAGCAGCAATTTTAATTAAATTATCACCTTTACGAGCAAGTAAATTTTTTAATGATTTTGGATTCCGAAAGAAAGAGCGAGATCTAGTTTGCTCTATTATAGAAGGCAAAGAAAAAATAAAAAAACTTAATAAAGATAATAAGGCTAGTGATATTTACAAGATGCTTGAACCTTATAGCTTTGAGGCTATTATTTTCTTTTATGCCTATTATCAGAATAAACTTTTAAGAAAAAATATAGAATACTTTTTAGATAAGTTAGTAGATATTGAGTTGAAGATAAAGGGTAGAGATTTAAAGGCAATGAATTTAAAACCAGAGACCCTTTTTGGTAAAGTTCTTGAAAAAACTTTTTGTTTCAAGCTTGATAAAGGTTTGGTTACTAAAGGGCAAGAAATTGAACAAGCAAAGAGTATTTTTAACAGACAAGAGGTTGCTAGTTTGCTTCCCAACCGAAAAGGGTTGAAAAAGAGCAAGGGTTAAGATATACTCTTTTCTTTACAAGAATAAGAGTATTAAAAATTGTGAGGTTTAAAGATGTCTTTGAGAATGGAAAAAGTTAATCGGCAGATACAAAAACTGATTACGGAAATAATCCAGAAAGAAGTTGATGACCCAGACATGGATTTTCTATCAATCACTAGGGTAGACACTACTAGGGATTTACAAGAGAGCAAAGTTTATTATAGTTTGCTTACCGAAGAAACTTTAGCTAAAGCTAAGGAAACATTGTCCCGGATGGGTGGGTTTATTAGAGGGAAATTAGGTAAAAGAATAAGATTAAAAGTATTGCCACAATTGAACTTTATGCCTGATGAGTCAATGAAACATAGTGTGGATATTTATAAGAAGATAGAAGAACTTAATGAATTAAAGGAGGATAATGAGGAAGATCGCGTTGAAGAAGATAGTTGATAAGATAAAAATGAGTAAAAGCTTCTTGATTACTGCTCATATGAGTTTAGAGGGTGATGCTCTTGGATCAGAATTAGCTACTTATATTTTACTTAAAAAACTTAAAAAAAGAGTAGTTATTTATAATAATGATCCTACACCAGAGATGTATAAATTTCTTCCCTTTAATCGGGTGATAAAAAATTCAATAAAGGATGAGAAATTTGACGTGGCTATGGTCGTAGATTGCTCTGATCTCTCTAGAACTGGCAAGGTTAAAGATATTGTAAATAAAGCTGGGTGTATTATTAATATTGATCATCATATTAGCAACACTAATTTTGGTGACTTAAATTGGGTTGAGCCATCATCAGGCTCAGCATCTCAAGTTCTTTATCATCTTTGTGAGAAATTTAAAATTATCGATAAAGATATTGCTATGTGTCTTTACACTGGCATTTCTACTGATACTGGTAATTTTACTTATGCTAGTACTGATAGCCAGACTCATAAAATAGTTTCGGTTTTAATGGAATATGATCTTCAGCCTCATAAGATTTATGATGCTTTGCATAGTTTATACAATCCAAGCGATTTAAATTTTATTGGCAAAGTTATTTCTTCTTTGAAGTTTGATCCTTTAAAAAAAATTTGTTGGGCAAAGATTACTGATTGGCAGAATGAAAACTACGATATTACTGAAGTAGTTTTTTCAATGATGAGACAATTAAAGGACCCGGAAGTGTTTTTCATTTTCAAGAGATCTGATAAGAATAAAACTAGGATTAACTTTCGTTCTCGAGGCCGAATTGATGTTAATAAAATTGCTAAGTTTTTTGGTGGTGGTGGGCACAAAAACGCAAGTGGAACCACTATTGAAGAGCCTATTGAAAAAGCTGAGAAAAAAGTAATTTCTTTTACAAGAAGATATATTGATAATATTGGACGGAAAAAGAAGAAATAGACTTAAATATATTAATATGAACAATAAAAAAATAGATGGAGTCATTTTTGTAGATAAACCTAAGGGGATTACGTCTCATGATGTGGTTGACGTTATACGCAAAAAACTCCAAACTAAAAAAGTTGGACATGCTGGGACTTTAGATCCTTTGGCAGAAGGATTGTTGATAATGTTAGTAGGTAAGTGTACCAAGATGTTTTCTAAATTTGCTAATTTTGATAAAGAATACTTAGGAGTATTAAAATTAGGTGAGGTCACTACTACTGGTGATTCTCAAGGAGAAGTTACTAAAAGCCAAGGATATAAGGATATAAAACCAGAGACCATAGAGGAGACGTTTGCTTCATTTATTGGTGAGATGGGTCAAATCCCTCCAATGGTTAGTGCTTTGAGGGTGAATGGTAAACGTCTTTATGAGTTAGCTCGTCGTGGGATTGTAGTAGAAAGAGCACCGCGTAAGATTAATATAATCTCTTTAAAGATACTAAAGATGAATTTCCCTTTTATTGAGTTTCGTGTTCATTGTTCTAAAGGAACCTATGTAAGAAAACTTGCTGAAGATATTGGTGAGAAACTTGGTTGTGGGGCTCATATGGTTAAAATATTACGATTGAGTATTGGGCCTTTTAATTTAGAAAAGGCAGTAAAATTGGACGAAGTTAATGAAAATCATCTTCAACAGATTACCCTCTAGAAGAATAAAATGCGTAGCAACTGTAGGCGTTTTTGACGGAGTTCATCTTGGACATCAGTTTATATTAAAAAAGGTAAAAGAAACTGCTCAAAGAGAAAGCTTAGCCTCATTGTTAATAACCTTTGACATTCCACCTCAACAATTTTTAAATAAAAAAAAACTTCTTCATCATCGACGACCGGAAAAGGAATTTATTGGTTCTTTAACCAGCAGGATAGAGAAAGTTGGCTTGGTAAACTTTCTAGACATAGATTACCTTTGGTTTTTAAAAACTAAGAAGTCTTTGCTAAAGTTATCAGCTGATAATTTTATCAATTATATTCAAAAGTATTTTAATATTGAAAAACTTATTGTTGGTGAAGATTTTCGTTTTGGGCATAAAGGAAGAGGAGATTTAACTGGTTTAAAAAAACTTGCTTCTGAACATAGATTTGATTTATCAATTGTAAAGAAAATAACTAAAAGTAAAAAAATAGTAAGCAGTTCCTTAATTCGGCAACTTATCCAAAAAGGTAAAGTAGATAAGGTCAAACAATTATTAGGTCGTTATTTTTCTTTAGAGGGTAAAGTAGTCAAAGGAAAAGGGGTAGGAATGAGCCTTGGTTTTCCTACGGCAAATATTTTTCCTATTGATTTTGTTTTGCCGGCTTGTGGAGTTTATGCAGCTTATGTAGTTTTAAATAAAAAGAAATACTTAGCTGCGATTAATATTGGTTTGCAACCGACTTTTTCAAGAAGTAAAAAACCAGTTGTAGAAGCTCATATTATAAATTTTAAAAAGAATATTTTGGATAAAAAGATTAAAATAACATTTTTAGAGAGGCTGAGAGAAGAGAAAAAATTCTCTTCTAAAGAGAGATTAATTGCTGCTATTAGCAAAGATATTAAATACCTAACCTCAAAATGTAGTGCCTTCCTAATTTAGCATCCACAACCCCTTGTGGTGTAAGCATTTATTCGGCAAAAATCCTTGACAATAGAGAAGAATTGTTCTATATTCTTATTGTGGAGTAAAGTGGAGGAATGTGGAATGTGGTATGGTGAATATTTACATACATTAGACGAAAAAGATAGATTTATCCTTCCGGCTAAATTTAGAGAAAAGATAAAAACTCTAGATAAAAAGAAATTTTTTATTACTCGTGGTCTTGATGGTTGCCTTTTTTTAGTTTTCCAAGATGCTTGGGAGAAATTAGAAAATAAGTTAAAGTCTCTTTCTTTTACTAAAAAACAATCGAGATCTTTTAATCGCCTTTATTTTAGTGGAGCTGTAGAAAGCGATATTGATAATCAGGGGCGAGTGACTCTTCCGGAATATTTAAAAGAGTTTGCTCAAATTCAAAGAGAAATAACAATTGTTGGCGTAGCTGACAGGATTGAGATTTGGAGCAAAGATTGTTGGAATAAATTTTACCAGGACAATAAAAAGAGATTTGAAGAAATGGCTGAAAATCTCTTTGAAGAATAAAGGGGGTATTTTTCGCAATAATAATCGAAAATAAGGAGGGATAAATGACTAAAGTGACTAGTAAATCCCGAGAAGCTTCTAAGAGGCGTAATCAAGACAGTCTTCTAGGTTCGTTAATGATTCGCTTATCAGGATTTCGCATTTGTCAACTTATCGAGAAAAAATCCTTAAACATGTCTTTAGTTGAGCGGAAAACATTGAGAAAATTATTTTATTCTAAGGAAAAAAAATGGTAATTTCCGAAATTTCTAATGAAGTTATGAAGGAAGCATATCATTATCCAGTTATGTATAGGGAAGTTTTAGAACTCTTAGATGTTGGCACGAGAAAGGTTGTAGTTGATTGTACTACAGGCATTGGCTCTCATTCATATAAGCTATTGGAAGCAATGAGTGAGAAAGGATTTCTTGTAGGAATTGACAGAGATCAGCATTCTTTAAATGTTGCTAAGGCTAGATTAGAGCCATTTACAGGAAGATTCTCCTTAATCAGAGATAATTTTGCTAATTTGGATAAGATTCTAAGTGATTTAGGCATAGAAAAAGCAGATGTTTTTTTATTTGATTTAGGTATTTCTACTTATCAATTGGGTGATTCTGATCGGGGTTTTAGCTTTTTAAAAGAAGGACCTTTAGATATGCGTATGGATAGGGATTCATTTCTTTCAGCTTATGATTTAGTAAATAATTTAAGTGAAGGTGAATTAGAGAATATTTTTAAAAAATTTGGTGAAGAACGTTATTCTCGTAGAGTAGCTCGTTCTTTAGTAGAAGCTAGAAAAAGCGCACCGATTTCTACAACTAGCCAACTTAGAGATTTAATTATCCAAGCTATGCCAGGTAAAGCTCGTGGTGGAAGAATTAACCCAGCAACAAGAATATTCCAAGCCTTGCGCATTGCTGTTAACAGAGAGTTAGAATCTATAGAGGTAGCCTTATCATCTGCAGCCTCACGTCTATCCAGTGGAGGAAGAATAGGGGTTATTTCTTTTCATTCCTTAGAAGATAGGATTGTTAAACATTTTTATAGGGATTATTCTGCAAAAAACATATTAAAGGTTATTAATAAAAAGCCTCTTACTCCTACAGAAGAAGAAAGGGGTGAGAATTGGCCATCTCGTTCAGCTAAATTAAGGGTGGCAGAAAAGATTTAATATATGCCTATGAAGAAATTTTTATTTCTAATTTTACCTTTCATTATATTCCTTCCAGTTCTTCTATACTTACATCAGAAGGTTAACCTTTATGTTGAAGCTTATCGCCTAAGTAATAATTTCAATTATCGTAAGGAACTTATTGATAAGAGAGATTACTTGATGTATAATTTTTCTAAAGTGGCAACTTTAGCTAAAGTTAATCAATGGGCGAACGTAAAAGACTTTACATCAGTTGATAAAGATAGAGTAATGGCTTTAAGTATGAGGAGACAAACGCAGGTTACTAATGATAGTAAATTGTCTTTATTACTTAGCCGAATTTTAAAAGCTTCAGAGCCTACTTTAACTGCCTTGGCTAAAGATAAAAGGTAAATATTTTTTATAAAGGTTAATTTAGTTACGTAGCTTTTTCCTCTAGAAAGAATTTTTTAAGAATTTATAATAGTAAAAAAATAAGTATTTTTAGCTTTTGCTATAATAAAAATGATTATTATTTTTATTATAAATAGTAATCGATAAGAGTCTCTTGTAGTAGAAAATAGCAATTAGGGCAAAGATAACTGTTGTAGTCGTAGAATGAATAAAAAATATAATCAAAGGGTAACTAGCATATATTTTGCTTTCATTGTTTTGATTGTTGTCATTTTAGCTAGAATTTTTTATTTACAGTTATTTAGAAGTAATTTTTTTCAAAATCTTGCCCAGGATCAACGTTATCGACTTGTAAAAATTCAAGGTAAAAGGGGAAGTATCTTTGATTGTAGGAGGAGAATTCTATCTAAAAGTATAAGTTGTTATTCTGTTTTTGCTGATCCGTTTTTTGTTAGCAACCCTGAGAAAGTTGCTGAAATTTTTTCTATAAATTTAGATTTATCTAAAGAGAGCATACTTTTCAGATTAGAGAAGAAAAAAAGATTTGTCTGGATTAAGAAAAAGATATCTTGGGAGGAAAAAGAAAAGATTAAAGGATTTAAATTAGATGGTATAGGCTTTATAAGAGATGAAAAACGATTTTATCCTCAAGGAAGCCTTTCAGCTACAGTTCTTGGTAGTGTTAATATTGATAATCATGGCTTAGAGGGGTTAGAATTTTTTTATAATGACTATTTGAGTGGTAAAGATGGTTGGGTAAGAGTATTAAGGGACTCTGTTTCCAGAGAGATTATTTTTTCACCACAAATAATAAGTCCTCAGGAAGGTGCGGATATTGTTTTAAGCTTAGATGCTCAAATACAATATTGGGTTGAAGAGTATTTAGGCAAGGCAGTTGAAGATTTCAGAGCTGTTGCTGGAAGCGTTGTGGTAATGAATGCAGTGAATGGGGAGATTCTAGCGTTAGCTAATTACCCTAGTTTTAATCCTAATGAGTTGGGAAAAAACTTACCTGAACAAATGCGTAATCGAGCAGTGGCTGACATGTTTGAACCGGGGTCAGTATTTAAAGTTGTTACTCTTTTAGCTGCGGTCAATGAAGATATGTTTGCTAATCAAGATAAAATTTTCTGTGAAAATGGTAAATTTAAAATTCCTGGAACTATTCTTCACGATTGGAAATCTTATGGTGAGTTATCATTCAAAGAGGTTTTTATGAAATCGAGCAATATTGGTGCAGCAAAAATTGTTCAAGCCTTAGGTTTTGAGGTTTTTTCTAGTTATCTTAAGAGATTAGAATTTGGTTGTGTAAGTGGTATTGATTTACCGGCAGAGGCGAAGGGTTCGGTTAAATCAATAAGTAACTGTTCAAAAACATCTCCTTATATTATGCCTATTGGTCAAGAAATAGCAGTGAACCTCTTACAATTGGCTCGCACATTTGCTGTTGTTGCTAATGGAGGTTATTTAGTTACACCGCACTTAGTAACCAGTATTTGTTCGCAAAACTCTTGTAAAAGTGTACCAGTCCAGGTTAGGAAAAAAGTTATACCAACAGCTGCTGCTAATCGGGCAAAGGATATTCTTATTTCTGTAGTTAGCGAAGGCACTGGCAAACGGGCTCAGGTAAAGAAGCGTAAAATTGGCGGTAAAACTGGTACTGCTCAGAAATATGATCCTGAAATAAAGAAGTATTCATCTTCTAAGTATCGGGCAACATTTGTTGGTTTTATTGCTGATTCAATTCCACCCTTAGTGATTGGAGTTACTGTAGACGAACCTAAACGTTCACATTTTGGTGGGGTTGTTGCTGCGCCGGTTTTTAAAAATATTGCTGAGAAAATTATTGGTTATACTGAGGGGTTAGAAAATTGAAGAATTTGAAAATTATTGGGATTACTGGTACCAATGGTAAGACTACTACTGCTTTTCTTATTTATCACTTACTGAAGAAAATAGGGCAAAAAACATCACTGATTGGTACAATAAAATATATAATTGGTCCGAAAGCATATAAGGCAAGGCTTACTACTCCGGGTTTTGTTGAAATGGGTGAGATTTTTAAAAAAATTAAAGAAAGTGAGAGTGATTTTGTAGTTATTGAGGTTTCATCTCATGGTCTCGTCCAAGGAAGAGTTAAAGGGTTAAAATTTTCTCGTTGTTTGTTTACTAATTTAAGTCGAGATCATCTTGATTACCATAAGACAATGAAAAATTATTTTAATGCTAAAAAGAAATTATTTTTTTCTCAAAAAAATTTAATTTCATTTATAAATATAGATGATAGCTATGGAAAGAAAATTGCTAAAGGATTAAATAAGGCTTTTAGCTTTGCAATCAAAGCTTCAGCAGACTTTAAGGCTGAGAATATCTCTTTAAGAAAGAATGGTTCTTGTTTTGAGATAGAATCTTCATCAGAGCGTTATAAAATAAAGACTCGTCTTTGTGGTCGATATAATATTTTAAATATTTTAGGAGCAGTAAGTTTAGTCTCTTCTTTAGGTTTTCCTTTGTCTAAAGTAGTCAAGGCAGTAAATAGCTTTAAGCCACCGCTGGGAAGATTAGAGCCAGTAGCTAAAGATTTGTTTGTTGATTATGCCCACACTCCTGATGCTTTAAATAATACTTTAGGAAATCTTCGTGAATCAGGTTATGAGAAGATTGTTTGTCTTTTTGGTTGTGGAGGAGATAGAGACAAAGGCAAGCGTTCTCTCATGGGTCAGGTTGCTTCTTTAAAGGCAGATTTTACTTTTATTACTTCAGATAATCCTCGTAGTGAAGACCTTTTAAAGATTTGTTCTCAGATAGAGAAAGGTTTTAAAAATAAGAATTATTTAGTTGTTGTAGATAGATATAAAGCTATAGGTCTGGCAATAAAGTTTTTTCTTAAAAATAAGAGTAATAATTCCTGTCTTTTAATAGCTGGGAAGGGGCATGAAGATTATCAAATTATTAAAGACAAAAGGATACCTTTTAGCGATAAAAGGATTGTAAAACAATTTTTAAAAAGATGATTATTACAGATTTTAAAGTTTTAGAGAGAATCTTAAAACCAGAGAAGATTTATAACCTGTATCATTTTAAGCCTGTAAAAGGGTTTTCTCTTGATTCTCGTTTGATAACTAAAGGTCAAGCTTTTGTGGCTATTAAAGGCAAACACTATGATGGACATTGTTTTATAAAAAAAGCTATAGCTAAAGGGGCTAGTTTTGTTGTAGCTGAGAGGTATATTGACTTTAAGCCTAAGGTTCCCTTTTTTATCCTAGAAAATAGTTATCAAGCTTTAAAGGCTATGGCTACTTATATACGTAAGAAGAAGAATCCTTTTGTCTTTGCTATTACTGGTTCTTTGGGTAAAACTACTACTAAAGAAATGCTAAGCTTTATTCTTGAGCCGTATTTTAAAGTTTTAAAGAATAAAGGCACTGAAAACAATATTCTTGGTGTAGCAAAGACTTGTTTTGCACTTAAAGATCAAGAGGTTATGATTTTGGAATTAGGGACTAATATGAAGGGCGAGATAAAGTCTTTAGCTGAAATTGCTATTCCTGATATAGGAATAATTACTTTTGTAAAACCGGTTCATTTAGAGGGGCTGGGGAGCCTAAGGGGGGTCTTTGATGAGAAGGCCTCTCTTTTAAAAAGTAATTCTGAAATTAAGGTTATTTTGAATCGGGATGATCCTTATTTATCTAAAATTGGTAACTCTAATAATATTTATTGGTTTGGCAAGAACAAAAGTAACCATCTTTTTGCTCGTTTAGTAAATATATCTGACGGAAAATCTAATTTTCTTATTCAAGATAAATATGAGTTAAGTCTTCCCTTTTATTGCCAAGGGTTTATTAGTAATACTTTAGCAGCCATATCAGGAGCAAGAATGCTAGGTTTACCTTTGGAAAGAATAATTAAGAGGATTAAAGATTTTAAAAATTTATTACCATTAAGGATGCAAGTTCAAGAGCACAAAGGGTTTTCTATTTTAAATGATGCCTATAATGCTAATCCTCATTCTTTGCAAGTAGCATTTAAAAATTTACAACAATCTCCTTTAAAGAAAATTGTAGTTATTGGCGATATGCTGGAATTGGGTAAGAGGAGTAAATACTATCATCAGCTTTTAGCCAGGCAGATCAAAAGTGCCAAATTTGATTATTGTCTTACCTTGGGGGAACAGACTCAACACTTAGAGCGTAAATTAAAAGAGTTGGGATATAACAAAGCTTTCCATTTTTCTTCACATAAGGATATTGCTCAATTTATTAGTGCTAAGATTGGTCAAAGTCCTGCTATTAAGAAAAGATATTTGATTTTTCTTAAGGGTTCGCGTAAGATGGAATTAGAAAAAATAGTTAAATATTTAAAATGATTTATCACCTTTTTTACCCCTTAACTAAATACTTTTTTGTTTTTAATATTACTAAATATATTACTTTTCGTGGGGGATGTGCCTTTATTACTTCCTTTCTTATTGTAATCTTATTTTGGAAATTTACCTTAAGAAGGCTAAAACGCCTTAAGATAATTGAAAAGGTAGATATGTATGGCCATGTTCATCTGGAAGCTCTTCATCAGGAGAAGAAGGGTACTCCAACTATGGGTGGCATTTTAATTTTATTTGCAATTTCTTTGACTACTCTGGTTTGGGCTAGGTGGGATAATTATTTTATTTGGTTAGTTTTAATAGTAACACTTTCTCTAGGCGGTTTAGGATTATATGATGATTTTTTAAAAATTAAACGAGGCAAAGGTTTAAGCCGGGGCAAAAAACTATTTTGGCAGAGTTTAATTGGAGTATTATTTGGAATATTAATCGTAATTAGTAAGGATTCTACCACTACTTGGAGTTTTCCTTTTTTCAAGAAGTTAATAGTTGATATAGGATATTTTTATATTTTTTGGGCTGCGCTTATGGTTGTGGCTACATCTAATGCTGTTAATTTTACTGATGGGCTTGATGGATTAGCTATTGGAGCCCTGATTAGCAATGCTTTGATTTTTGGCGTTCTAAGCTACATTGTTGGTCATATGAATTTTGCTAATTATCTTTTTATCCCTTATGTCGCTGGAGCCGGAGAGCTAACTATATTTTGTTTTTCTTTGATTGGTGCAGGATTAGCTTTTCTTTGGTTTAATTCTTATCCAGCTGAGGTTTTTATGGGAGACGTTGGAGCTTTAGCTTTAGGCGGAGCTATTGGTGCAATAGCTTTATTAGTAAAGCAAGAATTTCTTCTTTTTATAAGTGGAGGATTATTTGTAATTGAGGCTTTAAGCGTTATTTTACAGATGTTATCTGTAAAATTTAGAGGCAAGAAAATGTTTAAAGCTGCCCCTCTACATCATCATTTTCAAGTAAAGGGTTGGAAAGAACCTAAGATAATTATTCGTTTTTGGATTATTTCAATTATGTGTGCAGTTTTAAGTTTGCTCACTCTTAAATTACGATGAGGATTGATGACTTTAAAAAGATTTGTGTTATTGGCTGGGGTAAGAGTGGAATTTCTTTAGCCAAATTGCTTTTGGCTTTAAAAAAAGACGTTAAAGTAAGTGATACTGCCGAAGAGAATACTTTTTCTAACCAATTAATCAATGATTTTATTAATAAGGGAGTAGACTTTGAATTTGGCAAACATAGTGAAAAATTTATTAAAAGTGCTCAATTATTAATTTTGAGCCCAGGAGTGAACCTAAGCGCTTCTCCAATAAAACAAATAGCTTCGACTAACAACATACCTTGTGTTGGAGAGATAGAATTTGCTTCTTGGTTGACTAAAGCCAAGATCATAGCTATCACTGGTACTAATGGTAAGACAACTTCTTCAGAACTTATCTATCAACTATTAAAGCAAACAAAAAAACGGGTTTTTCTTGGTGGTAATATCGGAATGCCTTTTTCTTCTTTTGTCTTGGAAACCAAAAAAGATGATTTAGTTGTTTTAGAAATAAGTTCATTTCAACTAGAAACTATAATTGGATTTAAACCTTATGTTGCTGTTTTTTTAAATATTGAGCCAGATCATCTTGATCGCTATTTGGATTTTAAAGGCTACCTTCAAGCAAAATTAAACATATTTAGGAATCAAACCAAAGAAGATTGGGCCGTTTTAAATAAAAATATTGATTTTCGTAGTCAAATTGAGAAGACTATAAAAACTCAAGTGGTTTATTTCTCCAATGAGTTTTCTAATCAGAATTTTTCTTGTGTTTATAGAATAGCAGCTATTTTTGGTTTAGCAAAAAATGATTGTTTAAAGGTTTTTTCTGAGTTTAAGGGTCTCAAGCATCGCCTGCAGGTAGTGAGAAAACTAAACAAAATAACTTTTATCAATGATTCTAAGGCTACAAATCCTTCATCAACTATTTGGGCTTTAAAAAACACAAAGACTTCAATAATTCTTCTTTGTGGAGGAAAAGATAAGGGACTAGACTATTCTTCTATTTTGCCATATTTGAGGAAAGTAAATAGAGTTAATCTCTTTGGAGAAGCTGCAAATAAGATAAGAGAGGTTTTAAGATGCAAAGTAGAGACTAAAATGTTTCAATCCTTAGAGCAGGCAGTATTAGCTTCATACAAGGAAGCAAAGTCAGGGGATACAATTTTGCTTTCTCCAATGTGTTCAAGTTTTGATATTTTTTCTAATTATAAAGAGAGAGGCGATAAGTTCATTGATATAGTAAATAAAATTTCATCTTAATAATATGGGTTTTAATATACATATAGCAGCACCGGGTGATTTAAAGAATGAAAGAAGATTTTTGTTAGTATCTTTTTTAGCTTTAACTCTTTTTGGTGTTCTTATGATTTATGAAGCATCTAGTTTATATGCTTTTAAGGCTAATGGTGATCCGGCTTATTTTTTTAAAAAACAAGCTTTCTCTTTTTTAGTAGGAATTTTCTTTTTTTCTCTTGCCTTGTTAACAGATTTAGAGTTTTTAAAGCGGCATAATAAGAAATTTTTGATGGTAACTTTTGCTTTTTTAATTATGGTTATTTTTTTTGGTAAGAGTGGAGGCGGAGCAAAGCGATGGTTGAGGATAGGTTCAATTGGATTTCAACCTTCAGAATTGCTAAAAATTACTTTTTTGCTTTATTGTGCTGATTACTGTAATAGAAAAAAAGGTTTATTAAAAAATATTCGTTCAGGGCTTATTCCTTTAGGTTTTATTCTAGTTTTGATATGTTGTTTATTGATTTTGCAACCAGATTTAGGTACAGCTATTTTTTGGGTTTTTTGGACTATTCTTTTTCTTTTTCTTTTTGGTGCTAAGCGGAAGCATTTATTTTTTGTAATTGTAGTTGGC
>JAVCBZ010000072.1 GCA_030765735.1 Candidatus Susulua stagnicola
AAGCGTTAAAAGCTTCTTGAGTCAACATGTGTACCTCATCAATAATATAAATCTTATAACGAGAATTAGCTGCTGATAATTTTACATTTTCTCTTAATACTCTTATATCCTCAATTCCTCTATTAGATGCACCATCTATTTCAATTATATCCAACGACTGGCCCTTAGCAATCTCAATGCAACTAAGACACTTTCCACAAGGAATAAGTGTAGGACCCTCAAAACAGTTAAGAGATTTAGCTAAAATTCTTGCTAAAGAAGTTTTACCAACTCCTCGAGGGCCACTAAAAAGATAAGCATGGTGAACTCTTTGGCTACGGATAGCATTCTCTAAAGATAAAACCACGTGTTCTTGCCCTACTACTTCACTAAAATTTTTAGGACGATATTTTAAAGCAAAAGCTAAATAACTCATATTCTTTTAATTATTAAAGTAATTATAAATGTTAAATACCCTAAGAACATAACTAACCCCTTGCTACGACTTATTCTATACCCTGTGCGCATAAATGCAAAAAGAAGTAAAGTAAAACCAATTAAAGCTGGAATCTCGAAGTTCAACATTAAAGGATTCAAATTAATCGGTCTAATAATTGCAACTAACCCTAAAACAAAAAGAATATTGCATATATTACTTCCGACAACATTGCCAACACTAATGCTTGGAACTCGTTTAATCGAAGCAGTAAGTGAGGTAGCTAATTCCGGTAAAGATGTACCAATAGCAAATATAGTAATACCTATAATCCAAGGACTTAGACCAAACACCTTTGCCAAACCTACTCCACCTCTTACCATTATGTCAGCTCCGCAAACCACACCAATTAAAGAAAACAAAATAATTAAAAAAACTGGTGAATTAGAGGTAAATTTATTTAAAAACTTATTTACCTTAAAATTTTTAACTTCATTAGAATCACATGCTTCCTTAGCACCAAAATATGAAACAAAACAAAAAGCTATAAATACTAAAATAAAAATTATACCGTCAAGCCGACTAATTAAAAGATCAAGACTTAATGAACAAAATAAAATTATTGAAAGCAACAAAAAGGGTACTTCTCTTTTAAAAATACTCTTATCTATTTTTAAGGGCTTAAGAATCGCACATAACCCCAAAACTAAACCAATGTTAGCTATATTACTACCAAGGATATTACCTAAGGCTAAACTTTTTTGATCTCTTATGGCTGCCATTATCCCTACTCCAGCTTCAGGCGCACTAGTACCAATAGCAATTAATACCGCACCAATAAATATTGGAGTTAGCCTAAATAAAAGAGATAGTTTTATTGAAGATTGAATTAACCAATTTGAACTTACAATTAATACAATAAGACCAACAATAAACAGTAACACACTAAAGGTTATTCCCATTTCTTTTAATACTCCTGTTGTCTCTTTGTATAAGCTTAAACAAGGAACAAAATAAATAAAAACTGGCGGAGAGGCAGGGATTTGAACCCTGGGTACGGGTTTTCACCCATACAGCGGTTTAGCAAACCGCCGCACTAAACCGGGCTATGCGACCTCTCCGAGAATTTTATGAAATAAAATTATCGGACTCCGAACCCCGTATTACAGGATGAGAAGTCTTTCTTCGCTTTTTTTTAAAGAACATTTGTAAAATATGAGCACACTCTTCTTCCAAAACTTTTCTCTTAATTTTTATCTTATGATTAAGCCCTAAGCTATTGATGTCTATTTTTGAACCAAAAGCTCCAGTTTTAGAATCGTTAGCTCCACAAAATACTTTATCAATACGACTAAGAACTAAAGCTCCAGCACACATCAGGCACGGCTCTATTGTAACATAAAGTTTACAACCTTTAAGCCATTTTGATTTTAAATAACTTGCAGCCTGAGTGATAGCAATCATTTCAGCATGAGCAGTAGGGTCTTTTAAACATTCTATCTGATTATGAGCTTTAGCAATAATTTTATCCTCATAAACAATAATAGCCCCAACTGGAACCTCATCTTCTCTAAAGGCGAGCTCTGCTTGCTGCAAAGCTTTACCCATATAAATCTTATCTTTTATCATTTACTTTCTTTAATTATATAGGTAAAACGAACAAAACAAAGTTTAAATTCTTCCTCTAAAGCACTAAATTTTAACATGTTCTAAGGTTTTTTACAAGCAAAATGCCTCTTAAAGCAACGGAGAGTGGGGAAACCCGACTACGTTGAAACTTCGTCGGGTAAATCTACTTCTATGAAGTTCTTTCAAAATGACGAAGTATGGCCTGCCATACGAAGTCTGCTTCTATGAAGTTCTTTCAGGATGACAAAGTATGGCGGTACCTTTTGGTTGAAATTCTAACTTTTTTTGAACAGAACCCCGACTAATCACGCGCCGAGCGCGTGGTGGCTCTGAACGAAATCTTACGCTCGTAGAGCGTGGTAATTCTGTCGGTGCGTTTCCGCTCGCCTCCGCTTTGCTACGGCGAACCAAAACAGAAATTTTTTCATTACATTTTTTATTTTTTCGCCCCCCATTTTTTTCTTTTAATAGGATATGAAAAATTTTCTGTTTTGGATTCCTCTTAATCAGAGGAAAGCGGAAACGCTCTAATTCTAATCGCAAAAGGGCAAAAATTCCTTCCCCCCAACCCCCTTCCTTTTTGCCCTTTTGCTTTTCGGGC
>JAVCBZ010000074.1 GCA_030765735.1 Candidatus Susulua stagnicola
AAAAGCGTTAAATCAAATACAGTAGTTGTAGGTGTTCCGGCAAAGCCGTTAAAGAAATCTGCCTGCCGGTAGGCAGGAAAAGAAGGTAGAATATGGATGGTTTAAAAGTATTTAGTGGAACAGCTAATCAAAAATTATCGAAGAAGATTGTTAAGAGCTTGAAAATTAATTTGGGAAAATTAAGCGTCTCTCATTTTAGCGATGGTGAAATTAGTGTAAAAGTTCAAGAAAATGTAAGAGGAAAAGATGTTTTTGTTATTCAACCTACTTGTACACCGGTAAATGAGAATCTAATGGAATTGTTAATTATACTTGATGCTTTGCGCAGGGCTTCGGCTTCTCGAATAACTGCGGTTATCCCTTACTTTGGTTATGCTCGACAAGACAGAAAAGATCAACCAAGAGTTCCGATTACTGCTAAATTAGTGGCTAATGTCTTGTATGCAGCTGGAGTAGATAGAGTATTGACTCTAGATTTACATGCTGGTCAAATTCAAGGTTTTTTTGATATTCCAGTCGATCATCTTTATGGTATTAATCCTATAATTGATTATTTTAAGAAAGCAAAAGTTAGTAATTTGGTAGTTGTTTCTCCTGATGTTGGTGGAATAAAAATGGCTCGGGCTTATGCTAAAAGGTTTAAAGCTGGCTTAGCAATTGTTGATAAAAGAAGGAATACTCCTGAGGCTACAGAGGTTATGAATATATTAGGAGAGGTCAAGGGTAAGAATGCTGTTATAGTTGATGATATAGTTGCCACTGGATCTTCTTTAGTCGAGGCAGCTAAGGCTCTTAAAAAGGCTGGAGCAAAAAAAATATATGCTACAATTACTCATGGTATTTTATCAAATAATGCTGTTGGAAAAATAAATGAATCTTGCATAGATTGTTTAATAATTACTGATTCTATTCCTTTGGTTGAGGATAAAAAGTCTAAAAAGATAAAAGTTGTTTCTGTGGATAGTCTTTTTGCTGAAGCTATAAAAAGAATTCATTTTGAGAAGTCGATAAGCGTACTTTTTGATCAATAGGAGATGATACAATGGATAGAATAAAAATTAAAGTTGAGAAGAGAGAAGCAATAGGTAAAGAAGGTGTAAAGAAATTACGTAATCAAGGTTATGTTCCGGCAGTAGTCTATGGAGATAAGATTAATATTGTGTTAATGGTTGACTTTGTGGGTTTAAAAACTTTACAGTCAATACATTTTTCTGAAAGCGTTGTAATTGATATGGAAATAATTGGTGATAATAAATCTAAATCTATTCCAGTTCTTATCAAGGATGTTCAATTTCATCCTCTAACCGAGGATGTTATTCATATTGATTTTTTAAAGGTTTCTTTAAAAGAAAAGATAAAAGTGCATATTCCGATAGTTCTTAGGGGTGAGGCAAAACAAGTTAAAGAAGAAAACGGAAATATAGATCAGATCTTAAGAGAGCTTGAGGTAGAAGGATTGCCTTTAGATATTCCAGAAAAAATTGAAGTAGATATTTCGGAATTAACAATTGGTCATTCTTTGCATGTATCTAGTTTGGTTGTACCTTCGAGTATAACAGTTGTAACTGACCAAGAGGAAACCATAGTTACGGCTTTAGCTAAAGAAGAAGAGGCTGAAGAAGAAGTTGTAGCAGAGGAAGAAGAAACTACGGAACCGGAAGTTATTAAGGAGAAAAAGGAAACATCTGCTGAAGATTCTGGCAAGGAAGAAGAGAAAGATAAGAAAGAGTAATCGCAAGTGGAAAAAACGTGAAAATTATTTTTGGTTTAGGTAATCCTGGCCAGCAATATAAGGATAATCGACATAATGTTGGTTATAAAGTTCTTGATAGTTTAGTAAGTAGCCAAAACTTAGAGTTCAAAAGAAGTTTTAGAACATCTTCTTATATCGCTAAAAAGACAGATACTGAAAATTGGGTTTTGTTTATTAAACCTCGAACTTTTATGAATAATTCGGGGTTATGTGTTAAAAAAGTTGTAAGTAAATATAAAGTTAAATTGTCAGATATTGTGATAATTTATGATGATAGTGATTTGCCGCTAGGTAAGATTAGATTTAGAACTGGAGGCTCTTGTGCTGGACATCGAGGCATGAAATCAATAATATCAGTTTTAGGCAGTGAAGGTGTTAATAGATTAAGGATAGGTATTGGTAGCTCACAAAATCAAGAATTATCTGATTATGTTCTTTCTGATTTTTCTAGAATAGAAAGAGAAATTTTAGATGGTACTATTATGGAGGCGGCATCGGCATCCTTAGATTGGGTTAATCAAGGAATTGATTTTTCGATGCAAAAGTATAATAGACGAGGAGGACAATAGTGAATAGAGATTACGAAAATATGATTATTTTAAAACCGGACCTAGATGATCAAGGAAGAGAAGATGTCTTTGATAAGCTTACTAAGCGAATTAAAGATTTAAATGGTGAGGTTACAGTTTCTAAGATATGGGCCAAAGAAAGAAAATTTTATTATTTTTTACGTTCGAGAGGAGCAGAAAAGAAGAAATATTTTAAAGGCTGTTATTGGCTTCTTAATTTTACTTTAGATGTAGAAAAATTGCCTGAGCTAAAAGAAACTATAAGATTAGAAGAGAAAATTTTAAGAAATCTCATCCTCAGCAATGATAGCAAGATTAAGTCTGGATTTACTAGTCAAGTTTAGCTAAGGAGGAAAAGAATGGTTAGTTTAAATAAAGTATTATTAGTTGGCAATTTGACTAAAGACCCGGAACTAAGATATACACCTCAAGGAACGGCTGTGGCTACTCTAAGAGTAGCGGCTAATAGGTCATTTAAATCTAAAGATGGACAAACACAAAAGGATACTTGTTTTGTTAATGTTGTTGTTTGGTCGCAAATGGCTGAAGTTTGTAATCAATATTTACAAAAGGGGAGAGGCGTTTTTGTAGAGGGGAGGCTTCAGTCTCGTTCTTGGCAAAATAACGAAGGTAAAAATAGAAGTGTTTTAGAAGTAGTGGCTACAAGAGTGCAATTTATGCCTCAAGGCCAAAGGCAAGAGTCTCGCGAAGTAGACTTAGGGGAAGAGCCGGGAGAACCAGTAGAGGCGTTTAATTCAGAGAGTAATGATCAGAAATTAGGAGAGGCGATTTAAGATGTTTAACAAAAAGAAAGCGAAAGATAGCAAGGATAAGAGAGTTCCCAAAAAAGGAATAGGAGTTAGAATTAAGAAGGAGTGCGCTTTTTGTAAGAGCGAACTAGATATTAATTATAAGAATTTAGAGCTTCTTACTCGTTATGTGTCTTCACGTGGAAAGATTCTTTCTAGACGTATTAGTGGTAATTGTGCTAAACATCAAAGAAAGGTATGTCGAGAAATTAAGCGGGCAAGATTTCTTAATTTGATTCCGTATACAGGAAGAGTTTTTTCTTAGGTTGGATGATAAAGTTTTAAATAAAGTATAAAATACTAAAATAATTGTAGGTGAAGAGATGAAAATAATTCTTCTTAAAGATTGGAAAAAATTGGGTAAAGAAGGGGATGTAGTAGAAGTGAAAAATGGTTATGCTCGTAATTGTCTTATTCCTCAAAGATTAGCTCTTGTTGTTACAGAAGGGAGTTCTAAGCGACTTGAAGAAATAAAGAGAGTCAGGGCTAAAATTGAAGATAAGAAAAAACAAGATTTTTCAAAGATAAAAGAAAAAATAGAAAAAGTTTCTTTAACTGTTTCCGTTGAAGCTAAGGATAATGAAGAACTTTACGGAACTATTAATCAAGCACAAATTTTAAAGCTTTTGCAATCTGAAGGAATAAATTTAGAAAAAGATTCTTTAGTTTTAGATGAGCCAATAAATAAATTGGGAGTTTATAACTTAAAGGTAAATGTATACTCTGGACTAGAAGCAACCTTGCGTGTCTGGGTTGTGAAAAAATAGTTGTATCTTAATGAGTGTAGATAGCCCGGTTAAACACTTAGATAAAATCCCACCTCAAAACATTGAAGCAGAGATGGCTACTCTCGGCGCAATGCTAATTGATGAAAAAGTTATAGCAGAAATTCTTGAATTTATTGATGATCGATCTTTTTATAAGAGAGAGCATCAGATAATTTTTAAAAGTATTATCTCTTTGTTTGATGTTCGGAAAAAAGTCGATATTTTAACAGTTTCAGAAGCTTTAAGTAAGAAAAAAGTGCTTGAGAAAGCTGGGGGAAGCGTTTATCTAACTACTTTAGCTGATTTTGTTCCTACTTCGGCAAATGCTGCTCATTATGCAAAAATCGTTAAAGAAAAAGAAATTTTGCGTTCTTTAATTGGTGGTGCTAATGAAATAGCAGATTTGGTTTATAAGGATCAAGAAGAAGTTAGCGGTATTTTAGATAAAGCTGAGAAACTTATTTTTGAAATAAGTGACCGTCGAGTAGAAGGTAGTTATGTTCACATAAAGGACATAATCAAAGATGGTATAGAGCTTATTGAGTCTCTTTATCATAAAAAGTCGCGAGTAACCGGAATACCTACTGGATTTAAAGATTTTGACCTAAAAACTGCTGGTTTACAAAATGGCGATTTAATAATTGCTGCTGGTAGACCTTCAATGGGAAAAAGTGCTTTTGTTACATCTATGGCTGGTTATATAGCTGTAGAAGAAAAAATTCCTGTAGCTATTTTTAGTTTGGAAATGTCCAAAGAGCAACTTATGCAGCGATTTTTATGCGCTCAAGCAAAGGTTGAGATTAATAGGGTTAGAACTGGTTTTCTTGCTCCTTCAGAATGGCCAATTTTAACTAATGCTGCTGGAAAATTATCTGAGGCCCCTATCTACATTGATGATACACCAGCTTTGAATATTTTTGAAATAAGGTCAAAAGCAAGACGGTTAAAAGCTCATCACGATGTTAAGCTTATCCTTATAGATTATTTACAGTTGATTAGAGGTATGCGTCGAGGTGATAATCGGCAACAGGAGATATCAGATATTTCTCAAAGTTTAAAAGCTTTAGCTAAAGAGTTGAACGTACCTGTAATTGCAGTTAGCCAGCTATCAAGAGCTGTTGAATCGCGAGAAGGCCATCGTCCGAAATTGTCAGATTTAAGAGAGTCGGGAGCGATTGAACAGGATTCAGATGTTGTTGTGCTTTTATTTAGAGAAGAGTATTACAAACCTACCGATGAAAATAGAGGAATAGCTGATGTTATTATTGCTAAACAAAGAAATGGACCAGTTGGGACTATTCAGTTAACTTTTTTGAAGGAGTATACTAAGTTTGTTGATATATCTAGAGAAAAGGAGGATTGACTTTGATAAATAATGCCTTTATAATATTTAAAATGATTAGAAAAACTCTTTTACTATCACTTCTTTTATTTTTTGCTTTAACTGCATATTCTCAAGATAATGTATTTCGTATTGATATTGAGGGAAATGCAATTGTTAGTGATGCTACCATTGTTTCTAAGATTAAAATTCGGGCAGGACAGGCTTATAACGATAATATTATAAATGAAGATGTAAAAAATCTTTATGCTACAGGTTTTTTTGAGACTGTAGAAGCTGAGAAGAAAGATTCTTCTGAAGGTGTAGTTATCCTTTTTA
>JAVCBZ010000076.1 GCA_030765735.1 Candidatus Susulua stagnicola
ATTGATAAGCAAAAAAGAAAAGCAAGCTTTATAGTCCAGCAGGGACAACAAATTTCAATCATTTTAAAAGAAGAAAAAAAAGAGTTGAAGCCATTTAATTTTGCGGTTAGAATTATCTATGAAGACGAAGACATAATAGTTGTTGATAAACCTTCTGGATTAGTTGTACATCCACCTCAAGAAGGTTATTATAAGACATTAGTTAATGCTTTAATATATTTGAAAAAAGAACTTAGTCCTTCTGCAGATAATTTACGTCCAGGAGTAGTTCATCGTTTAGATAAAGAAACTAGTGGTGTTATTGTCTTAACAAAAAATGAGAGTAGTTATAATAACCTTGTTGCTCAATTTAAAGCACGAACGATTTCTAAAGAGTATCGGGCGATAGTTTGGGGTAAGGTAAATAAAGAAAAAATGCTTATTGATTTACCACTAGCTAGAGATACTAAAAACCGACTTAAAATGAAGGTTAGCTTTCTTAAGGCAAAACAAGCACGCACCAACCTTGAAGTGCTGACTCAATTAGAGGATTCAACTTACTTAAGTCTTAGACCACGAACCGGAAGAATGCATCAAATAAGGGTACATTTAAAATTTTTAGGATTTCCAATTGTTGGTGATAAAAAATATGGTTTAAAAGATGATTACAAAAGGTTATTTTTGCATGCTAAAGAAATAAATTTTTCTCATCCGAGAAATTTAAAAGTATTAAAATTTGAATCACCATTACCAGATATTTTTCCAAATTTTATGACTGATCATAAAATACGACAATAACTAATAAATTTAAAAATATGTACAGAATAAAATATTTAAATAATTTAACTAAAGGGATTAATGTTCCACCAGATAAATCTATATCTCATAGAGCTGCTATTATCTCATCTCTTTGCAAAGATAAAACTATAGTAAAACCTTTTTTGCACAGCGAAGATTCTTTAGCAACTATAGAGTGTCTAGAAAAACTTGGTGTAAGAATAGAAAAGAAAGATGATTGCCTTATTGTTAATGGTACAGGAATGCACTTTCCAATAACTGAAAAAACTGATCTCTATGCTCAAGAATCTGGAACAACAATAAGAATACTTAGTGGTATACTCGTCGCACAAAAATTTCCTATTGAATTCAAAGCTGCTAAATCTTTAAGCAAAAGGCCTATGGATAGAATTATTGAGCCTTTAAGCCAAATGGGAGCAATAATAGAAGGAGAAAAACAAAGTAATAGCTTGTTTGATGCTGCGCCAATTGTTTCTCCACCTTTATCAATATCACCAAGCAAGGAAGGCATAAAAGGGATGGAATTTAATTTAAAAATTGCTAGTGCTCAAGTAAAGTCAGCAATCATATTAGCCTCTCTTTATGCGGACTCTCAAACCATTGTTCATGAACTTTATAAATCTAGAGATCATACCGAAAGAATGTTAAAACTTTTTAACGCAAACATTGAAGTAGATGGCAAAGAAATCATTTGTCAACCAACAAAGGAATTAATTTCACCAAAAGAATTGTATGTTCCTTCTGATTTTTCTTCTGCAGCTTTTTTTATCGTTCTTGCCTTAATCTTAGAAAATACCGAAATAACTATAAGAAATGTTAATATTAATCCTAGTCGTTGTGGACTATTAAAAGTTCTAAAGGATATGGGTGCTAATATAAAAATTACTAATGAAAGAGACGGCTATGAGCCTTATGCTGACATTACAGCTAAAAGTTCTTACTTAAGAAGTTCAGTAGTGGAACCAGATGAAGTTCCTTCAATGATTGATGAAATACCAATACTTTGTGTAGCTGCTTCTTTTGCTACTGGAAAAACACTTATTCAAGGGATAAATGAATTAAGAGTCAAAGAAACCAACCGAATCAACTCAATTTCTGAGAATCTAATTCTTGCTGGTGTAAAAGCAGATACAAGCGTTGATGATGAAATAATGATTGAAGGTACAAAAGAACACAAGCCTGCACATTTTAAAGCTTTTGATGATCATCGTAGTGCTATGAGTGCCATTATTCTTGGAGCAGCGATTGGAAACAACTGTACCATTGATGATACTAAGTGTATAAATAAATCTTTTCCTCAGTTTATACCATTATTTGAGTCGTTATAATAACTTTATATGAAACTTGCTAAATTTATTTATAAAAAAACTATTTATTGGGGTATGGTTGAAGAAGAAAAGGTAACAATTCTAAAGTCGCCACCATTTAATGGAATAAAGCTATCTTCAAAAAAAGTTTTTCTTAAGGAATGTAAATTACTTGCCCCAGCTAACGCTAGTAAAGTAATTCTTGTTGGCCTTAATTATCGAGATCATGCTAAGGAACTAAAAATGAAAATACCCCAAGAACCAATAATATTCTTAAAACCACCAACCACTCTTATTGGAAATAAAGATGCAATTAAATATCCTAATAGCGTAAAGCGTTTAGATTATGAGGCTGAGTTAGCGCTAGTAATAAAAAAACCGGCTAAGAAAATTAAAGAAAAAGATGCCAAAAACTATATACTTGGTTATACTTGCCTTAACGATATAACTGCAAGAGATCTTCAAAATAAAGATGGGCAGTGGACTCGAGCCAAATCATTTGATACTTTTTGTCCTCTTGGGCCTTGGGTTGAGACAGAAGCTTCTACTGAAAGTCTAGCTATTCAATTATTTTTAAATAATAAAATAAAACAAACTTCATCAACAAAAAATTTTATCTTTAGAATATCCCACTTAGTAGCTTTTATTTCTCAAGTAATGACTCTGTTGCCTGGTGATGTGATTTCAACTGGAACACCTTCTGGAATAGGCAAAATGAATATTGGTGATAAAGTAAAGGTTAGAATTGAAGGAATTGGAGAATTAGAAAATAAAATAGTAGGAGATAGATAATGAAAAGCCATACAAAGTATTTAGTATTAAACACTAAAAAAAGAGTTGAATTCATCAACCTTACGCCAAAGGTTGATGATATTTTAATTAAAAGCGGAATTCAAGAAGGCTTATGTTTAGTAAATGCTATGCACATAACAGCTTCGGTTTTTATCAATGATGAAGAAAAAGGTTTAAAGGAAGATTTTAAACAGTGGCTAGAGGGCTTAGTTCCTGAAGATGTTGATAAGTACAGACATAATCTGACTGGTGAAGATAATGGTTACGCTCATCTTAGGCGGACAATTATGGGCAGAGAAGTAGTTATAGCAATAACTAAAGGCAAATTAGATTTTGGACCTTGGGAACAAATTTTTTATGCTGAATTTGATGGTCAAAGACCTAAACGTATTTTAGTAAAGCTAATTGGAGAATAAATCCTCAAATTTCAAGATTTGTGTTGTAATTTTTCTGTCTGTATTATATAATTTTTTAACTAAAATAATCATTTTTAATAATAATTATGGATATTCCTTCAAGATATGACCCTAAAGAAGTTGAACCACGAATCCTAAAGCAATGGCTTAAGAATAAGGATTTTTCTGCCCAAGCTGGATCTAGTAAAAATTATTCAATAGTTATTCCACCTCCGAACATTACTGGTATCCTCCATATGGGTCATGGCTTAAATAGCACAATCCAAGATCTCTTAATTCGTTACCAAAGAATGAAAGGATGCCAATCCCTTTGGATGCCAGGAACTGACCATGCTGGAATTGCTACTCAAAATGTTGTTGAAAGAAATTTAGCAAAAGAAAGTTTGCGTAAAGAAGATATTGGTCGAGAAGAATTTATCAAAAAACTTTGGGCTTGGCGAGATGAATATGGATCAACTATTATAAATCAGCTTAAACAATTAGGTGCAAGTTGTGACTGGGAAAGATTACGTTTTACTATGGATGATAAATATAGTAACGCTGTGGGGGAAGTTTTTGTAAAACTATACGAAAAAGGTTTAGTCTATAGAGGAAATTATATTATAAACTGGTGTCCAAGATGCAAAACTGCTTTAAGTGATGAAGAAGCAGCTCACAAAGATATTGATGGCTGGCTATATTACATAAAGTATCCTGTTAAATCGGATACTAATCTACCAGATGACAAAAAATATATAGTTGTAGCAACAACAAGGCCGGAAACAATGTTCGGTGATACAGCAATAGCTATTAATCCTAAAGATAAACGTTATCAATGGTTAAAAAGGGTTAAAGTTATATTACCCATAGTTAATAAAGAATTGCCAATTGTTGAGGATGATGCTATTGATCCAGAATTTGGTACTGGTATAGTTAAGGTAACACCAGCTCATGACTCTACTGATTTTATAATTGGTAAAAAACATAACCTAGAATTCATAAACATAATGGATACCGATGCCACCCTAAACAAAAATGTTCCCAATGACTTTATTGGCATGGATAGGTTCCAAGCTCGAAAAGTTTTATTAACTCTCCTAGAAGATAAAGGTCTACTTAATAAAAAAATACCTTATGTTGTAAGTGCTGGACATTGTTATCGTTGTAATACAATAATTGAACCAAGAATGTCATTGCAATGGTTTGTAAAAATGAAACCCTTAGCTGCTCCAGCAATACAAGTAGTCGAAGAAGAAAAAATAAAATTTTATCCTCAAAGATGGAAAAAGGTTTACCTTAACTGGATGCATAATATCCAAGATTGGTGCATATCACGACAAATATGGTGGGGCCATCGCCTGCCAGTATACTATTGTCTTGATTGTCGAAAAAACGTTGATCAAGATAATGAAGTTGGAATAATCGTATCTAAAACAAGGCCAAAAGAATGTTCTATATGTGGTTCGAAAAACTTAAAACAAGATGAAGATGTTTTAGATACTTGGTTTTCAAGTTGGCTATGGCCATTTACAACTTTTGGCTGGCCTGAAGAAACAAAAGATCTTAAATATTTTTATCCTACAGACTGCCTTGTAACTGCTTCGGAAATTTTATTTTTCTGGGTTGCTCGAATGATTATGGCTAGTTTGGAATTTACTAAAAAAATTCCTTTTAAGGATGTGTTGATACACGGAACCGTAAGGGACGAAAAAGGAATAAAAATGTCAAAATCTTTAGGAAATACAATTGATCCTTTAGAAATTATTGATAAATTTGGTGCAGATGCTCTAAGATTTTCTTTGATGCTTCTTGCTGCTAGCGGATCAGATGCTTATTTGAATGAGGAAAAATTTTTAGTTGGAAGGAATTTTTCTAATAAAATTTGGAATGCTACTCGCTTTATTTTTTTAAAAATTGAAGAAAATAATTTGGAAATAAAAGATTTTAAATTTACTCATCTTGATTCTGTTGATAGTTGGGTTTTAACTGAATTGAATAGTACAATTAATGAAGTCTCAAGTAAAATTGATAAATATTCATTGAATGAAGCAACTAAAAAAACTTATGACTTTTTTTGGCATGTTTTTTGTGATTGGTATATTGAAATTGTTAAAGATAATGTTAATCTAGATAAAGCAAAAGTGCTGGTTTATGTTCTTTTGAATTCAATAAAATTGTTGCACCCTCTAATGCCTTTTATAACTGAAGAAATTTTCTCTATAATTAGCAAGCAAACTAATCTTTCTTTAGAAAAAACTATAGTTAAATCCTTATGGCCTATTGAATACAAGCTGAGAACTCGTGGAGAAGAAGTTACTTCTCTTATTAATATAATAGGTAATCTACGCAACATAAAAGCTGATTTAGGTTTAGGACAAAAAAAGGTTAAATTAAGCCTATGCTTAAGCCAAGTGAATGAGAAGTTTTGGAAAGAAAATATCACCTGGATAAAACGTCTTACTCTTAGTGAATCAATAAATTTTGTGAGCAAATTAGAAAGAGTTCTTTTTGAAGCAGAAGGTTTAGCTTTGAATATAGATATAGAATCAGCAGATTTAAGTGTTTTCCTTACATCTTTAGATAAAAAAATTAATAATTTAGGCAACGTTTTAAAGGTAGTTTCTAAAAAATTAAAAAATGAAAAGTTTTTAGAACGAGCTTCTCCTGAAATTGTGAATAGAGAGAAAAAGAAATTTCAAGATATATCAGAAAATTTTATACGCCTAGGAGGTTTAAAAGATGTCTTTAAATAAACAAATCCAATCTATAATAATCAATTCTTTAAAGGAAGACAGTTGTCAAAATGACATAACCACCCTTTGTGCTATTTCTCCTAAGCTTAAAGGAAAGGGAATAATTGTCGCTCAAGAAAAAGGCGTACTTGCAGGAATAGAGATAGCCAGAACCGTTTTTAAATTAATAAATAAAAAAATAACTTTTAAAGCCTTAAAAAAAGATGGTTCTAATTTTAAGAAGGGTGATAATATTGCTACTATTTCCGGGAATTTACAAACAATTATTAGTGGTGAACGAGTAGCTTTAAACTTTTTATCATTGCTTTCGGGAATTTCCACAGTGACGAGAAAATTTGTTGAAAAAACTAAAGGCCTAAAAGTTCAAATTAAAGATACTCGCAAAACCATACCTAACTTAAGAATCTTAGAAAAATATGCTGTTAAAGCTGGTGGTGGATATAATCATCGTAGTTCATTGTCTGATGGTATTATTGTCAAAGACAATCACCTAAAGGCTGCTGGATATATATATAATGGACATTTAAACAAAAAACGTTTTAGTACCTTAATAGATAGCTTAAGGAAAAAGAGTTCTTTAAAAATAGAAGTTGAGGTAGAAAGCGTAGCGGAATTAAAAGAAGTGCTCAAATATAAACCTAACATAATCATGCTTGATAATTTTTCTGTAGTTAGTTTAAAAAAGGCTGTTTGTTTTCGGAATAAGCATTACCCTAAAATTAAACTTGAAGCATCAGGTGGAGTGAACTTAAAGAATGTAAAAGCTGTGGCTAGCAGTGGAGTAGACCATGTTTCGATAGGCATGATTACTGACTCGCCTGAAGTAATTGATTTTTCCCTAGATATTTCTGATTAATGTTTACTACTGCTCAAAAAGTAATCAATGGATAAATTTAAGCTGATCAGTAAATTTAAACCTACCGGGGATCAACCTCAAGCGATTAAAAAATTAATTACTGGAATAAAAGAGGAGCAACGCTTTCAAACTCTGCTAGGTGTAACTGGATCAGGAAAAACTTTTAGCTTGGCTTGTGCAATTGAGAAAATCAATCGACCAGTTTTAGTTATCTCGCATAATAAAACTTTAGCTAGCCAGCTTTATGCTGAATTTAAAGATTTTTTCCCTCACAATGCTGTAGAATATTTTGTAAGTTACTATGATTATTATCAACCAGAAAGTTATATTCCTCAAACTGACACCTATATTGAAAAAGACGCTTCAATAAATGAAAAACTTGATCGGCTTCGCCTATCAACAACTAGCTCTTTATCTAGTCGTAAAGATATTATAGTGGTAGCCTCAGTATCATGCATTTATAATATTGGTGCCCCGGAAAATTATCAGAATTTAACCCTCTTTTTAAAAATTGGCGATAAGATTGTTCAAAAAGCTATTCTTAAAAGTTTAATAACCTTGCAATATGAAAGAAATGACCTTGATTTTAAAAGAGGATCTTTTCGAATTAAAGGTGATACCTTAGATATTTTTCCTGCTTACAAAGAGCAAGGAATAAGAATAGAATTTTTTGGTGATACAATAGAAAAAATTTATGAATTCAAACCAGTTAGTGGTAAAAAAAATAAAGAGATAGAAAAAATAAATATTTACCCAGCTAAACACTTTATTATCAGCAAAGATAAGGTTGATAGAGCTTTTAAAACCATCAGGTCAGAATTAAAAGAAAGACTAAGCGTTTTAAACAAGGAAGGAAAACTTCTAGAAGCTCAGCGTCTTAATCAACGTACTAATTTTGATCTGGAAATGTTGGCTGAATGTGGCTATTGTCATGGTATTGAAAATTACTCTCGACACTTAAGTCAAAAAGTTCCTGGCTCACGTCCATATTGTCTTATTGATTACTTTCCCAGTTCTTTTCTTACGGTAATTGATGAAAGTCACGTAACTATTCCTCAAATACGTGGTATGTATAATGGAGATAGGGCTCGTAAAAAAACTTTAGTTGAGCACGGTTTTAGACTACCATCTTGCTTAGATAATCGTCCTTTAAGATTCGACGAATTCTTGCCTCTAACTAAAAAAACTGTCTTTGTCTCGGCAACTCCTGGAGACTTTGAAGTAAACTCTTCTAAAGGTCAAACTATTGAACAAGTTATCCGTCCAACTGGCTTACCTGACCCTAGAATCACAGTTAAGGCTACTAAAAATCAAATTGATGATTTAATCCAAGAGGTTAAAGAAAGAGCTAAGAAAAATGAACGCACCTTAATCATTACACTTACCAAACGTATGTCTGAAGAGTTAAGTAGTTATTTAAAAAATGAAGGTCTTAAAGTCGCTTATCTTCATTCTGAAATCAAAACTTTTGAAAGAACAAAAATAATAAAAGATCTTCGTTTAAAAAAAGTTGATGCCTTGATCGGTATTAATCTTCTTCGCGAAGGATTAGATTTACCAGAGGTATCTTTAGTGGCAATTCTTGATGCTGACAAAGAAGGATTTTTGCGTTCAGCAACTTCTTTGATTCAAATTGCTGGACGATGTGCTCGTAATGTAAATGGGGAAGTCTATATGTATGCCGATAGCATTACTAAATCAATGAAAAAAGCAATTACTGAAAGTCGACGTCGACGTAAAATTCAACTAGCCCATAACCTTAAGCACAAAATAACTCCTCAAAGTATAGAAAGATTAGTTAAAAATGGTATCGAGATTTATTTTAAAGAAGAGAATAACTTAAACAAACGATTAGAACTAGATGGTGATGAGATTAAGCTTCATGAAATTGTTGCACAATTGGAAAAAGAAATGTTTATAGCTGCAAAAAACTTGCATTTTGAAAAAGCTACTCAGTTACGCGACAAAATAAAAGAGCTAAAAAAAGCTATGAAAATTACAAAAAATATAAAGTCAAAACCATAACATACAATGTAACCTTTATTAATTTTAAGCTTTACGTTTTTTATTTTTCCTTTAAACTATAAATAAGATGATTGCTATAGATGTCGGAAACACAAGTATTCATATCGCCCATTTTAAAAAAGATAAACTTCAGCATGCTAGGAAAATACCTACTCTTGGAGTTACCAAAACTTCTTTAAAAAATAATTTAAAGGTTGAGCCAAATGAAAAAATTTTAGTATGCTCGGTTGTACCAAAAGTTACAGAAATATTTAAAAACTTAAAAATACCTATACAGATAATTGGTCAAGATATAGAAGTACCAATAAAATCTTTATATCAAAAAAAACAAATAGGTATGGATCGTCTAGTTGGTGCATTTGCTGCTAAAAAAATATTTCCCAAAACTCAATTAGTCCTAGATTTTGGAACCGCAATAACTTTAGATTTTTTATCCAAAGATAATCTTTATCAGGGAGGAATAATCCTTCCTGGTATTGGATCGACTTTAAAAGTATTTTCTCACTGTGCATTGCTTCCTAATCAAATAAAGCTTAAAAAGACAAAAGAAATAATTCCTACTACTACTAAAGATAGTATAGCTACAGGGCTAATTGAAGGGTTTTCTCTAATGATTAACTGTTTAGTTAAAAAATACCAAAAAAAACTAAAAATTAACAAAAACAAAAAAATTGTTATCACTGGAGGAGAAGCCAAAACAATTATCCCTAATTTAGATTTTACCTTTAAATATGAACCATTATTAGTCCTCAAAGGCCTTGAGATTTTAAGTCGTGACCTTCCTTAATAAAAATAAAAAAAATTCTTGACATTAATTACAATATCGATATAGTAATAACTTAGCACTCTAGGGTAGAGATTGCTAAATAATTATAAACCTAAATGTATTGGCATATTTCAAGGAGGTAACTTATGAAGTTTAAGCCACTAGGAGACAGAATTTTGCTGAAGCAGCTTGACGCTAAAGAGCAGACTAAGGGCGGTATCGTAATACCGGACACAGTAAAAGAAAAGCCTCAAGAAGGCGAAATAATTGCTATAGGAGAAGGGAGAAAAAACCCTGAAGGCAATATTGTACCTTTATCGTTAAAGGTTGGTAACAAGGTACTTTACGGAAAATATTCTGGAACAGAAGTATCAATAGATGGTGATGACTATCTTATTGTTCGCGAAGATGACGTATTAGGAATTGTAGAATAATTAGAATTGAAAATTTGAGGAGGTAAAAAGTTTATGGCAAAGCAATTAATATTTGGTGAACAGGCTCGAAAAGCAATATTAGAAGGCGTTGAACTTCTTTCAAAAGCGGTTAAGGTTACATTAGGACCAAAAGGAAGAAACGCGATTATTGAAAAGAAATTTGGATCACCAACTATAACTAAAGATGGTGTTACCGTAGCAAAGGAAATTGATCTTGACGATGCTTATAAGAACATCGGCGCTCAATTAATTAAAGAAGTTGCCGAGAAGACTTCTGATACTGCTGGTGATGGAACAACTACTGCGACTATTTTAACTGAAGCAATTTTTAAAGAAGGGCTTAAGAATGTTGCTGCTGGAGCAAACCCTATGGCTTTAAAAAGAGGAATTGACAAAGCAGTCGAAGTAATAATTACAGAATTAAAATCAATTTCAAAAGAAGTTAAAGACAAAAAAGAAACTGCTCAAGTTGCAACAATTGCTGCAAATGGTGATGATACAATTGGAGCTCTTATTGCTGATGCAATGGAAAAAGTAGGAAAAGATGGTGTTATTACCCCTGAGGAAGCAAAATCTACAGCTACTACTTTAGATACAGTTGAAGGTATGCAATTTGATCAAGGTTATTTGTCTCCTTATTTTGCTACTGATACTGACAAGATGGAAGCAGCTCTTGATGATCCTTATATTTTAATTTATGAGAAAAAAATCTCTAACTTAAAAGACATGTTACCTCTTCTTGAAAAGATTGCTAGAACAGGAAAACCTTTAATGATAATTGCTGAAGATGTCGACGGTGAAGCTTTAGCTACATTAGTAGTTAATAAAATTCGTGGAACCTTAGTTTGCTGTGCAGTTAAGGCACCTGGTTATGGTGATAGACGTAAAGCTATGTTAGATGATATAGCAATTCTTACTAATGGAAAATCAATTACTGAAGACCTAGGTTTAAAATTAGAAAATGTTGATTTACCAGATTTAGGAAGAGCAAAAAAAATTAGAATCAATAAAGAAAATACAACTATAGTTGAAGGTGCTGGAGAGACTAGTGCTATTCAAGGAAGAATCAAGCAAATTAAAAACCAAATTGAAGAAAGTGATTCTGATTATGATAAAGAGAAATTGCAAGAAAGATTAGCTAAATTAGCCGGTGGAGTTGCTGTAATTAATATTGGGGCAGCAACCGAAACTGAAATGAAAGAAAAAAAGGCTAGAGTCGAAGATGCTTTACACGCAACTAGAGCTGCTGTTCAAGAAGGAATTGTTCCTGGTGGAGAAGTAGCAATAGTTCATTGTTTACCAGCGCTTGACAAGCTTTCGCTTGAAGGTGATGAAAAAACAGGTGTAGACATTATTCGTAGAGCTCTTGAAGCACCGCTTAATCAACTTGCTTCAAATGCTGGTTTAAAAGGTGATGTCATAGTTGTTAAAGTAAAGGGTAGCAAGTCACCAATGGGCTTTGATCTAAAGAGCGATAACGAAGAGCTAACAGATATGTTTGCAGTTGGAGTGATTGATCCTACAAAAGTAGCAAGAACTGCTCTACAAAACGCTGCATCAATCGCTTCATTGTTACTTACTACTGAAGTAGTTATAGCTGATCAGCCAGAAAAAGAAGGTAGCGCTCCTGCTATGCCTGGTGGAATGCCTGGTGGAATGGGAATGCCTGGTGGAATGGGTTACTAAAAAGAAAAGAAAATAGAAACAAGAAAATCCCCGTTCAGTAAAATGAGCGGGGATTTTTTTATCTTTATTAAATTATCAATGGCTTTTTTAAATCATAATGGTATAATATAATAACTTTAAGGCACAATATGAGCTTTTTAAAAAAAAAGAAAAACTTTTGTTTAGATATTAACGACAATAATACATTGCATCTCGGGCTTTTCCAATATTGCTTAACTCCCGAAGGTGAAATAATTTTATCTAACCCAGCTTTGGCTAAAATCTTAGGCTATCCTTTTGAAAAAGGGTTTATTAGAGAACAATTTTGTAATCTCTTTGTTAAACATCTAGACAGAGAACTCTTTTTAAAAATTTTAAATAGAAATAAAAGTGTTAAAGCTTTTGAAGTAGCATTAAAGAAGAAAAATGGCCAACCTTTATGGGTAACAATTACCGCTAATTTAGTACCTTTATCGGGAAAAAAAGAACGATGGATAGAGGGATTAATCCAAGATATTTCAACTCAAAAAAAGATTGCTGACAAGTTAACTATGGAAAGGAATTTTTTCGAAAACCTTCTCGATAATATTCCTGATGCAATCTATTTTAAAGACTGTGAAAATAGAATAATTAAAGCCAATAATTTTTATATTCAAGGATCAGGACTAAAAGCTGAAGATGTAATTGGAAAAACTGACTTTGATTTCTTCTCTCCAAAACAAGCCAAGAGCATGTTTGACGATGACAGCCAAGTTTTAAATACTGGTAAACCAATCATTGGCAAAATCGAAAAAACTTTGCTTGGTAATGGTCGATGGAATCAAGTAATTACCACTAAAATTCCTATGCGTAATAATTTTGGTAAGATAATTGGAACCATGGGCATAACCCGAGACATGACTGCTTATGCTAATTTTGAACAACAACGCTTGAACATGATGATTAGTGCCTTAGAGGTTTTAGGTAAAGCCCTTGAAATGCGTGACCCTTATACTTTTAGTCATACTCGAAACGTAGCTGGAATAGCAGAGGCAATTGCTGCTGTTTTAGGCTGGGATGAAAATCAAATTTTAGCTATTAAACTTGCGGGTGAACTTCATGATTTAGGGAAGATAAGCATTCCTTTAGACATTTTAAATAAGCCTGGAAAATTAAATAGCTTAGAGTATCGCCTAATCCAAGAGCATGTACAAAATTGTTATAATTTGATTAAAGATATTGAATTTCCATTCCCTCTAGCAAGTATTATATATCAACATCACGAACGTCTTGATGGCTCAGGCTATCCCCAAGGCTTAAAAGGTGATGAAATAGTCTTAGAAGCACGAATATTAGCAGTGAGCGACGTTCTTGAAGCTATGACTCATCGTCGTCCTTATCGTGAAGCAAAAGGATTAGCTAAGGCCTGTAAAGAACTAGAAGATGGTAAAAACACAAAATATGATGCCCAAATTGTAAATATCGCTATTGATCTTACGAATAAAAAAGGGAAAAAAGAATTTTGGATAAATGATTAGTTTTTTTCTTGTTTTTTTCTTGTTTTGTGATATAAAAGGTGTCTTACGTATTCAAATTATATTCATTAATAAAATAGTTTTTGACAGAAATGAAAGAAGTAAAAATATTTGCTAGAGCAGGTCAAGGAGCTATTACAACAGCAGTAATACTCGGTGAATCGCTATTTTATGAAAATAAATATGCTTATGCTTTTCCTCATTTTGGTGCTGCTAGAATGGGAGCACCAATGAATGCTTTTGTAAGGTTTGATGATAAGCCTGTTCGTTTGCGTTCTCAGATTTATAAACCAGATTACATTATTGTTGTTGACCCTACTTTAATTGAAAGCCAAAAATGTTTTGAGAATTTAGACGAGGGCACAAAAGCTATTGTAGCGATAAGAGATAAAACAATTGTTCCTGAGGTTAAAAATGTTGAAATTAAAACTTTACCGGCTGAGGCAATTGCTATGGAAATGATTGGAAAGCCTTTTGCTAATACTATTTTAGTAGGCGCTTTTGCAAAGGTAACTGGTCAAATTAAATTAGAATCTGTTTTAAAAGCAGTCGAAAGCAGATTTAAAAATAAGCCTAAATTATTAGAAAAAAATCTCCAAGCCGTAAGAAAGGGGTACGAAAGTGTTTAGTATTTTAGCAAGTCGAGCAAAAACTTCTTGTGCAAATTTAACTGGTTCTTGGCGTTCAGCTCAAAAACCATCATATTTACAAAAAGATTGTATTAATTGTGGCTTATGTAAATTAATTTGCCCTGAAGGGTGCATTGAAGGTACAGAGAAAAATACTTATACAGTTGACTTAGATTACTGTAAGGGCTGTGGGCTTTGTGCTTATATTTGTCCTAAAAAAGATATTGAAATGGTTCCTAACCAAGATTAAATTATGAAAAAATATTTAGAAGGTTCATGGGCAATGGCAGAAGCGGCAAAATTATGTCGCCCAGGTGTTGTTGCTGCCTATCCAATTACTCCACAAACTCATATAGTTGAGCATCTTGCTAAATTTGTTGCTGACGGCGATCTAAAAGCTGAAACCTTAAATGTTGAAAGTGAACACTCAGCAGCGTCAGTAGTTTTAGGCTCACAATCTGCAGGAGTAAGAAGTTTTACTTGTACTAGCTCTCAAGGTTTATTATTGATGGGAGAGGTTGTATTTTGTATAGCTGGTATGCGATTACCAGTGATGATGATTTGCGCTAATCGTGCTGTATCTGCACCGATTAACATTTGGAATGACCAGCAAGATTCAATTGCTTTAAGAGATGCTGGCTGGATACAATTATATGCTGAAAATAACCAAGAAGCAGTTGATTTAATTATTACTGGTCATAAGCTTGGAGAGAATTCCAAAATAATGTTACCAATAATGGTTTGTGTCGATGGATTTATTTTAACTCATGGTATGGAAACAATTGATATGCCTAGTCAAGAAGATGTCGATAAATTCCTTCCAAAGTATGACCCTCCATATAAGCTTGATGTTGACAACCCAATGAGTTTTGGTCTTTTAGGTGATCCTACCGTATACACTGAAACTCGTTATGCTATACACAAAACCATGGAAGAAGTGCTTGATTTGATACCAAAGATTAGTAAGGAATATGAAGACTTAACTTCAAGGGATAGCTTAAAATTAGTTGAAAGTTATAAATTAGAAGACGCTGAATTAGCAATAATAGCTATGGGGTCTGTTTGTGGAACGATTAAAGACGTTATTGATATTGAAAGAGAAAAAGGCAAAAAAATTGGCCTTTTAAAAATTGTAACTTATAGACCTTTTCCAAAAAAAGCTATTGAATCTGCTTTAAAAAATGTTTCTAATGTCGCTGTCATCGACAAAAATATTTCGTTAGGTTCCGATGGTGCGCTATACTCAGAGATTAAAGCAACCTTGAATTCAGATAAAAAAACAAGCGGTTTTATTGCTGGTTTAGGCGGAAGAGATATAACAATTAACACAATACTTGATATTATCCAATCAGCAGAAAAAGAAGTTAATAATTGTAAATTTGTTGATTTAAATAAAAACTTGCTCTGGGACGAATTTAAAGCGTCTTAGGAGAAAAAGGAAAGATGACAAAAAAACACTTTGAAGAAAATCTTTATGTATCTGGACACACTGCTTGTGCTGGTTGCGGTCAGTCAATGGCTGTTAGAATTGTTATGAATGCTGCTGGAAAAAATACTATGGTTGCAAATTCTACTGGCTGTTTGGAAGTTTTCTCTACTAAAGCACCTGAAACTGCCTTTGGCGTTCCTTGGATACACTCTTTGTTTGAAAACTCAGCTGCAGTTGCTAGTGGCATTGAAGCTGGTTTAAAATATTTAAATAAATTAGACGATATTCGAATCATAGCTCAAGCTGGAGATGGTGGAACAGGAGATATAGGTTTACAGGCTATTTCAGGGATGCTTGAGAGAGGTCAAGATGTTTTATTCGTTTGTTATGACAATGAGGCCTATATGAATACAGGTATTCAACGTAGTGGTTCTACACCATTTCATGCTAATACTACTACTTCACCAATAGGAGAGCATTCTCTGGGTAATCCTAGACCTAAAAAGCCTATGGTTGAAATTTGTGCTGCCCATCATATACCTTACTCAGCTACAGCTTCAGTAGGCAATCCTAAAGATATCGAAAGAAAAGTTAAAAAAGCCTTATCAATAAGAGGTCCAAAATATTTACAAATTCATGTACCTTGTCCTTTAGGCTGGAAATCGGATCCATCTCAAACAATAGAAATTGCAAAACTTGCGATTGCAACTGGGTTATATCCTTTAATAGAGTATGAATACGGCAAATTAGTCAAAGTTACAAAACTTACCTTATCAAAACCAGTCGAAGAATACCTTAAAACACAAGGTAGATTCAAGCACTTGCTTAAAACTAAAGAAATGCTACAAGAAGTTCAAGATGTAGCTGATAAGAATATAGAGTACTACGGGCTTAAATAAAAATTTAAAAAATATTACAAAGGAGGAAACATGGCAAAAGTTGTTATTGATGAAAATGCTTGTGTAGGTTGTGGTTTGTGTGTAAACGCTTGCGCTGATGTCTTTGAATTAGGCGATGATGGCATTGCAAAGGTAAAAGCTAACGAATCTGCAGATTGTGATCTTCACGATATAGCTTCTCAGTGCCCAGTAAATTGTATCGTAGTAGAAGACTAAACTAAAATTTTAAAAATAAAAAAACCTCATTTTAGGAGCTATTAAAACTCTCTTAAGATGGGGTTTTTATTTTATAGAGGGAAGGTTTATAATTATTTCTTTATTTAATTTAGTAACAAGTTTTATTCTTTCAAAGAATAGTTTTCTTTCTTCTATCTTATCGTGATACTCTTTTTCCTTAGCTTGGAAGTCTACTTCATCAATAGGAGTCTTATCTTTTAATTGCAAAATGCAAGCTCCTTTATCTAAAGCAATAATATCAGAATGAATTTCGTCTTTTTTAAGAGAAAAAATTATTGAGCTAATATTTTTATCTAAGCCTATACCTTCTATATAGTCATTATATTTAAAAAAGTCAGTCTCTTTAAGCTCACCATTATTCTTATTTTTAAATTTGGCAAGATTAGTTATCTTTTTCTGATTAATTTCTTTTAACAAATCAGTAACAAATTCTTTTGTTTCTTCTTTTGCTCGAAAAACAATCAACTTTTCTTTAACTTCAGCTTCAATTTCACCTAAAGGAGGGATGAAAGATGCTTTTTCGTCTTTTTTACTAACAATCATAAGACTCTCATCTACATCTATTGGTGAACTCATTTCACTTATTCCCAGATTAAAAGCTATTTGAGCTACTTCTTGTTTCCAACCAGTTTCTTTGGCGATATCATTCTTTTTAATAAAACCAGTTTCTTCAATCTCAAGTAATTCCTTTTCTGCAAACTCTTTAAGAGTTTTAAATTTTGATAATTCGTTTGCTTTTTCCATCTCGGAATCATCATCTTTAGCTATTAAAACATATTCTATATCCACAGTTGACTCTTTTTGAAAACTAGTTTTATTGTTGTGATAAAAATCTTCAATCTCATTAGGTTGTATGCCTACATCTACACGAAATTTTTCATAAGGAATAAAGAAATAAGCAATTTTTGCTTTTTGATTTTCTATTGCATATAGGGATTGTACTTCTTCGTCAGTAACCGAAACTTTAATA
The DNA here is from genome assembly GCA_030765735.1 of Candidatus Susulua stagnicola. Classification (GTDB taxonomy): domain Bacteria; phylum Omnitrophota; class Gorgyraeia; order Duberdicusellales; family 4484-171; genus Susulua; species Susulua stagnicola. The sequence continues at coordinate 17,449 of JAVCBZ010000076.1, forward strand.
AGCTTTTCCCAGAGTCTATCAATTACAATTAGTTGCCTTATGTACTCCTCAAAGCTACGCATTGTTAATGTAAGCCCAAAATTTCGAGAAATGTATTCAATGTATTGCTGATACGAAGCTTGATCAAATTTTCCACTTCGTGAAAAATTACGATTAATCCACTGGACAGTTTCTTTATCACCGACTTCTACGCCTTCTTCTTTAGCTTTCCAAAGCAAACGATAATAAATCTTAGCTTTTTCAATAATAGCATCAGAAGTAATTTCTTTTGCTCTATCGTTCTCATTCCTATAAAGGATAAAATCAAGACGAGCTAAGTCAATATACTTATTAAAATTAGTAATAGTTACTTTTTGACCTCCAATTTCAGCAATAATCTTAGCTTGTTTCCTGTCTAAAAACGAACTTGCATTAGACAGAACAAAAGCCATAATAACTGCTCCAGCAATTAACCAAAGGACTTTTTTTGAATGTTTTCCACGAATAGCGTTAAGCATAAATCTATCATAACTTCTTCAAAAAAATTTTCAAGAGTTTTCTTTAACCTTTTAATGACCTTTATAAAGGCGACAGACACCTTTTTTATTGACAAACCATAAGCCAGTATTAAGATATATGTATGCTACGGCAAGTAAGAGTAGTTATCCTAAATATAGCTCACTATATAACTCAGCGTGGTAATTATCGCCAGGACATTTTCGATAATCAAAATCACTACAAGCAATATTGTGAATGGGTACAGGAATATGCTGACGATATTAGCCTAGATATTTTAGCCTATTGCTTAATGGGTAACCATATGCATTTTGTAGTTATTCCTAAAGATGAAAAGCTGTTGGTATAGATAAATTTATTAAGAAAATAGTCTCTGGAAAAGTTACCTACGAAATAGACTCTTACAATAGACTTACTATTAACATAAATAACAAAACAAACAGACAGATTCCAAAATAGCTAACAAATTAAATAATATTTGATGGATGAAAAAACAAATGAGGATGAAAAACAATGAAAGAAAAAATACCTGATCCAAGGGCAATGGAAAGGATGACTTCGGATTTATCGAGATTACTGCAAGAGCAAAATTTCCAATCAGAAGAAGAAGCAAAGGCATTTATGGAAGATATAGTTGAAGGTAAAAAAATACTTGAAGCTTCCCCTAAAAGCGCGGTTCAGTTTGCGCAGGACATTATGTATGAAGCTTGGGAGGCAGAAAGCGCGAAGGAAGGCATTAGACTTGCCAAAGAAGCGCTGTCTATTTCTTTGGATTGCGCGGATGCGTACAATCTTTTAGCTGAGGAAGAAGCCGAAACATTGGAAGAGGTAAAGGATCTCTATCAGAAAGGCATAGATGCCGGCAGACGCGCGTTAGGAGAAAAAATTTTCAAAAAAGGGGAATATCGCTTCTGGTTATATACACCTACAAGACCGTATATGAGAGCGCGTGCCGGCCTTATGGAATGTTTATGGGAGTTAGGAGATTATGATGAAGCGATTGTTCACGCTAAGGAAATGCTTAAACTAAACAAGGGTGATAATCAGGGCATACGGTATCTTCTTATCGCTTATTTGGCGGAACTTGGCAGGTTCGATGAGCTTGATAAATTCATGAGTAAAAACTATAAGACTGATTGCGCGGCAGAATGGATTTATACCCGTGTGTTATTAGCTTTTGCGAAAAACGGCGATTCTAAAAAAGCGGGAAAAGAATTAGAAGTCGCTTTAAAACGAAATTTTTATGTGGCGGAATATTTAACTGGTAAAAAACTGATTCCTCGGTTTTTACCAGATAGAATTGCCGTAGGCGGAGAAGATGAAGGCTTTTGCTGCGCGGCGAGAAATATTAAAGCTTGGAAAAAGTTGCCAGGAGCGATTGACTGGTTAAAAGAAAAGGCGGGAATAAAAATAGTTCCAAAAGTCGGGCGCAATGAACAATGCCCTTGCGGCAGTGGGAAAAAATATAAAAAATGCTGCGGAGCATGAAAAAAGAGGTGAAAGTCGATCGAATTTACAAATATTGTTCAACGATGGTATAAAAGGGACATAAAGGGGACAGCGACCTTTTTTCTTGGCACAAACACGCTTGCTGCATAAATAGATGCATGCCAAGACAAGCAAGAGTAGTTATACCCAATACTGTCCACCTTTCAAAAGAAGGGAATGTAAATTAGGAAAAAAACAATGAAACAAGAGCTAACTGTTAAGTTAAATAAGATATTCGAGGAATCTGCCTATACCCAAAAAGGGGTGGAATATTGGATGGCGCGTGATCTGCAAAAATTATTAGATTATACAGATTGGCGCAATTTTCTGCAAGTTATTGAAAAGGCTAAGACAGCGTGTCTGAAGTCGAGGCAAAGCATAACAGACCATTTCGTTGACGTCAACAAAATGGTCAAATTGGGTTCAGGCAGTGAAAGGCAAATAGATGATATCATGCTTACTCGTTATGCCTGTTATCTCATAGCCCAGAATGGCGATTCTCGCAAAGAATCGATTGCTTTTGCTCAGAGCTACTTCGCCATACAAACACGCAGGCAAGAAATCCTTGAAGAGAGAATCACTCTTGCTGAAAGAATGCGCGCTAGAGAAAGGCTTGCCGATACTGAATTTGAACTTTCCGGAATAGTATAGGTATCATGCCACCAGATTTTCGTAATCGGTGAGTCAATGGGGGTGTAGCAAGACGATCGAAGGATTTTTCCCTTCGATTTATTTTTTTGCTTGACAGTATCAGTTATGTATTGTATAATATTGATACAATGAAACATAAGCAGAAA
>JAVCBZ010000080.1 GCA_030765735.1 Candidatus Susulua stagnicola
ACTGGATACCCTCCTGAAGATTTGCTTCTGAAAAATTATTTTATTGTTAAGAATAAACAAGTATTAAACTCTATAAAAAAAGAATGCAAAGGTATAGATGTTTTAGTTGGTTTTGTGGATAAAAAGGAAGATAACATATATAATTCTTGTGCTTTAATTCGTAATGGCAAGATAGAAAGTGTTTATCATAAGAGCATTTTGCCTAATTATGGAGTTTTTGATGAAAAAAGGTACTTTTCTCCCGGAAATGAACTAGTGGTACATGTTATTAAAGGTTATACTTTTGCAATAAGCATTTGTGAAGATACTTGGGAAGATAAATTCATCGATTCTTTAAGAAAAAAATCTCTTGATTTTGTAATCAATATTTCTGCTTCGCCATTTCATCTAGGCAAAGTAAGTATTAGGGGAAAGGTTTTGTCTTCTGTTGCTAAGAGAGTAAAAAGTTTTGTATTCTATTGTAATTTAGTGGGAGGTCAGGATGAGCTAGTCTTCGATGGAACTAGTAAGGTTATTTCACCTTCTGGTAAACTTATTGCTGTTGCAAAAAGATTTACTGAAGATTTACTTATTTTTAATTTTGATAAGAAAAAAAAATATTCTTTGAAAAAGGTTGTTACTAATGATGCTCAAGAAGCCTTTTTAGCATTAAGGTTAGGCCTTGGTGATTACGTTAAAAAAAATGGATTCAAGAAAGTGGTAGTAGGCCTCAGTGGAGGGATAGATTCTGCAGTCGTGATTGCTTTAGCTAAAGAAGTTTTAGGCAGTGAGAATGTTTATGGTATTCTTATGCCTTCGCTTTATACTTCTAAAGATACGTTACAGGATGCAAAGCGAATATGTAAAAATTTAAAAATAGAACATTCTGTGGTGGAAATTAATAATGTTTTAAAAATCTATCTTAAAGATCTCAGACACTATCTGAGTGGTGGTAAAAATAATAAAGTAGAAGAAAACCTTCAAGCAAGGATTCGCGGGAATATTTTAATGGCTTTCTCTAATAAATTTGGGTATCTTGTACTTAATACTGGGAATAAAAGTGAAGTTTCTTGTGGTTATTGTACGCTTTATGGGGATATGGTTGGTGGGTTTGGGGTCTTGAGTGATGTATATAAGATGCTAGTGTATAAAATAGCTAAATATATAAATAAAATTAATTCTAAAAATGTTATTCCAATTTCAATTATAACAAGAGCTCCTTCAGCAGAATTAAAATTTGATCAAAAAGACACTGATAGTTTACCTGCTTATGAATTGCTTGATCCTATTCTTAAATTGTATGTAGAAGAGCATTGTTCTTTGGACCAGATAACTAAAAAGGGATTTCGCAAAAGTTTAGTTAAGAAAGTAATTAAGATGGTTGATTTTAACGAATATAAACGTCGTCAGGCACCGATAGGCATTAAAATCACCCCTAGGGCTTTTGGCAAAGACAGGCGTATGCCAATCACAAATAAATTTTCTCAATAATTGACAATGCGAGTAGTTTTCATAGGTCTTGGTTCTAATTTAGGAAACAGAGAAGACTATATCAACAAAGCAATAGATTACTTAAAAAAAAATCCAAATATCATTGTTGACAAAATATCATCGATAATTGAAACTAATCCTCAAGGATTCATTAACCAAGGTAAATATTTAAACGCAGTTATTAAATTAAAGACTAGTTTGTCTGCATTCAATTTATTAACCGAATTACAGGATATTGAAAATAATTTAGGAAGAGTTAGATCGTTTAAAAATGCTGCTAGAACAATTGACTTAGATATTCTTTTATATGGGGAAGAAGTAATAGATCAGCCTGGGTTAAATGTTCCTCATCCTAGGATGTTTAAACGTAAATTTGTAATGGAACCACTTTTAGAAATTGCACCAGAATTAAAAAATAAATTAACAGAATATGATTATCATTAAAAGCCTTGATAAGGCAAGAAAAGTTTCTGGCAATAGGCATAAGGCGAGTAAAATAATTGGATTTGTTCCTACTATGGGATTTTTGCATAAAGGTCATATTTCTTTAATCAGAAGAGCAAAAAAAGAATGTGATTTTTTAGTAGTTAGTATTTTCGTAAATCCTATTCAATTTGGTGTTGGAGAAGATTATAAGCAGTATCCTAGAGATTTTATTCGAGATAAAAAAATTTTAGAAAAAGAAGGTGTTAATTTACTTTTTTTGCCTATTGTGAAAACAATATATCCTTTAGAAGCTTCTACCTATGCTTATGAAGACGATTTAAGCCAAGCATTATGCGGAAAATCACGTCCAGGCCATTTTAGAGGAGTATGCACTGTTCTCACAAAGTTATTTAATATTATTCGGCCAGATATAGCTTATTTTGGCCAAAAAGATTATCAGCAAACTCTTGTTGTAAAAAGGTTAGTAAAAGATTTTAATTTTCCAATTAAAGTAAGAGTTTTACCGATTGTGCGGGAACAGGATAAGGTGGCTATGAGTTCTAGAAATGCTGGTTTAAATGGTCAGGCTCGGGAAAGTAGTCGTTGTCTTTATAAAGCCTTAATGCTAGCTAAAGGGCTTATAAAAGCCGGTGAAAAGAAACCAGAGATAATAATTAATCAAATAAAGAAACTTGTAAATTCTACAGAATTAGCTAAAATAGATTATGTAGAAATAGTTGATCCTAAAAATTTAAAAAATTTAAAAAAAATAAGAGCCAAGATTTTAATTGCTTTGGCTGTATATATTAAAAATGTACGGTTAATTGATAATATTATTCTAAATGTTAAAAAGTAAAAGAGTAAAAATTGGCATAGTTGGTTGTGGTTCCATTGGAACGGGCGTTGCAAGGTATATTGACAAGAAGTTATCTTTTTCGGCAATAGTCTATGCTTTGGCTGATGAAGATATCAAAGTAGCCATGAAGTTGCAGAAAAAAATATCTCTGGGGTCTAAGGTGTTAGATACAGTTACCTTAGTGAAGGAAGTGGATTTAGTAATTGAAACTGCTTCTGTTGCTGCAGCTAATTTTCTTCTTAAACAAGCAATTGATTATCGCAAGGACTTAATAATTCTTAGTGTAGGTGCTCTTATTAATAAGACTTCTCTTTTAAAAGAAGCAGCCAAGAAAGGAATAAAAATTTATATTCCTTCGGGAGCAATTTCAGGGATAGACGGCATAGGAGCGTTAAGCATGGGAAAAATTAAGAAGATATCATTAACTACATCTAAGCCACCACGAGGGCTTATTGGCGCTAATTATCTAAAAAAGAAAAGAATAAATTTAGTTAATTTAAAAAAAGAAAAAGTTGTTTTCAAAGGTAGTGTAACTGAAGCCATAAAGCATTTTCCCAAGAATATAAATGTCGCAGTTGCTATATCCTTAGCTTCTGCTTTTAAAAAGGTTGAGGTATGTATAAAAGCTGATCCAAAGTTAAAGAGAAATATACATAATATTGTTGTAGATTCTGAGGAAGCGAAATTACGTATAAGCGTTGAAAATATGCCTTCAAGAACAAACCCTAAGACGAGTGCCTTGACCATTCTTTCCACGCAACAACTATTAAAGAAGATCTTTTCTCCTTTTAAAATTGGAAGTTAATAGGAACGTATGTAGTGAGAGCAGGAGAGATTTTTAACGATATACGAATTTATGGATGATTATATAATTATAAAAGGTGCCAAGGAGCATAACTTAAAGAATGTTAATTTAAAGATACCAAAAAATAAGTTGGTTGTAGTTACTGGTCTTTCTGGTTCAGGTAAATCATCTTTAGCTTTTGATACAATTTATGCTGAGGGTCAACGTAGATATGTTGAGAGTCTTTCTAGTTATGCTCGGCAATTTTTGGATCAGCTTCAGAAGCCAGATGTTGAACACATTGAAGGTCTTTCTCCGGCAATAGCTATTGAGCAAAGAAATGCTACTGGTTCACCTCGTTCGATTGTAGCTACTCAAACTGAAATTTATGATTATTTGCGTTTACTTTTTGCCCGTATTGGTAAGCCTAGTTGTCCTCAATGTTTAAAGCCAGTTACTAAACAAACTCCTCAAGAGATAATTGATAAAGTAATGCATTTTCCCAAGGGGCATAAACTACTTATCCTTTCTCCGGTAGTTAGAGGTAAAAAAGGCTCTTATCAGACCTTTTTTAAGAGATTGATAAAAGAGGGTTTTTCTAGGGTTAGAGTTGATGGCACGATTTATGAATTAGAAGAGACAATAAAACTTGATCGATATAAGATACATAATATTGAGATTATTGTTGATAGGGTTAAAGTTTCTGCTGAGAATAAGGATAGAATCGCTGATTCCGTAGAGACGGCATTAAAACATTCCCAAGGCCTTTGTTTGATAGTTGATAATAATAATTTCAAAGAATTAGTATTTAATACCCAATTAAGTTGTAGTATTTGTGGATTATCACTAGGCGAAATGGAACCAAGAATATTTTCATTTAATTCTCCTTATGGAGCTTGTCCAGATTGTAATGGATTGGGAATAAAATTAGAATTTGATCCTGATCTGGTTATTCCCGATAAAAAAAAGACTTTACGAGAAGGAGCAATTGCAGCTTGGCGACGAGGTAGCCGAGGTTATATTATGTATTATGTGGCGCTTCTCAGAGAATTAGTAAAGAGTTTAAAGATATCTATGGACATACCTTTTAATCGTCTTCCAAAGAAAGTAATAAATATAATTCTTTATGGTGATAAAAATACTTATGTTTGGGATAAATCCTTTGAAGGAGTTATTCCTAATTTAGGAAGACTATTCAATACTACTGATAGTCAATATCGAAAGACTGAGATATCTAGATATATGTCAAAGTTAGCTTGTCCAAAGTGCTTAGGCCAACGTTTAAAGTTAGAAGCTTTGAGTGTATATCTAGGAGGTAAGTCGATATGGGATGTAGTAAAGATGAGTATTGAAGATTGTTTTATTTTTTTCTCTTCTTTAAAGCTTAAAGGTTCTGAAGAAAAGATTGCTTTTCCGATTGTAAAGGAAGTAAAAAAGCGTCTTAATTTTTGCATCAATGTAGGATTATCTTATCTTTCTTTAAACAGATTAAGCTCTACACTTTCTGGAGGAGAGGCTCAAAGGATAAGATTGGCTACTCAAGTAGGTTCATCTCTTTCTGGAGTAATATATATTCTTGATGAGCCAACAATTGGATTGCATTCTCGAGATGATTTAAAATTAATTAACACTCTAAAAAAGTTAAAAGACTTAGGGAATACTATAATTATCGTTGAACACGATGAACAGATGATTCAGGCTAGTGATTGGGTGATAGACCTAGGACCAGGAGCAGGAATAAAAGGAGGAAGAGTCATATACTCAGGACCAAAAGATCAATTGATTAAACAAGATACCTTAACGGCTAAATATTTGAGGGGAGATGAGGCGATACCTATGCCTTTAGCGCGGAGGCCTTATAAAAATAAACCATTTTTGAGCATACAAGGTGCTCGTGAGCATAATTTAAAAAATATAGATGTAAAGTTTCCTTTGGAAACATTCATTTGTGTCACTGGAGTTTCTGGCTCTGGTAAGTCAACTTTGGTTGAAGATATATTATATAAAGCCTTAATGAAGGGATTATATAATTCACGAGAAAAACCAGGTGAATTTAAAAAATTAATTGGTTTAGACAACATTGATAAAGTTATTATTGTAGATCAATCGCCGATTGGACGTACGCCTCGTTCTAATCCAGCAACTTATACTGGGGTATTTACTTATATAAGAGAGGTTTTTCAAGGGCTGCCAGAGTCTAAGATGCGTGGTTATAAGCCTGCTCGTTTTAGCTTTAACGTTTCTGGAGGAAGATGTCATGAGTGCAATGGTGAAGGGACTAAAAAGATTGAAATGCATTTTTTGCCTGATGTTTATGTATCTTGTGAAGTTTGTGCTGGCAAACGTTTTAATAAACAAACCTTAGAAGTAAAATTTAAAGGTAAGAGCATATCAGATGTTTTAGAAATGAATGTTGATGAGGCTTATAAATTATTTATAAATTTTCCTAGAATAAAGAATATTTTAGAAACTTTAAAAGATGTTGGGTTAGGATATATTGGCCTAGGACAATCAGCCACTACACTTTCTGGTGGAGAGGCTCAAAGGATCAAGCTTGCTTCTCAATTGCGAAAAAAGGAAACTGGGAAGACTATTTATGTTCTTGATGAACCAACAACTGGTTTGCACTTTGATGATATAAAAAAACTTTTGTCGGTATTACATCGTTTAGTTGATAAAAGGAATACGATTTTAGTTATAGAACACAATTTAGATGTGATTAAATCTGCGGATTATGTTGTTGATTTAGGACCTGAGGGAGGGGATAATGGAGGAGCAGTTGTTGTTTGTGGGACACCGGAAGAGGTTGCCTCTTGTATGTCTTCTTATACGGGAAAGTTTTTAAAGAATAAATTAAATTAGTAAATTATAATATGCGAAGAATTCTGCAAATTATTGCCTTAGTCTTATTGTTGTCAACAGTTTCATCTTTTGTAAGTTTTGCTAAGAATGTTTCTGAAGAAAGCGCGTTATTCAAAGAAGAAGAAAAGTTTAATATTGCAGTTAAAGCTTTTTCTGATGATTTCTACGATGCTTCACTGTCACTTTTTAAGAAATTTACAAGAGACTTTTCTAAGAGTGCTTTATTTTATGAGGCTAAACTATATATAGCTAAGTGTTACTACTATAGGGAAGATCATAGGAAAGCTTTAGAAGTTTTTTCTGAGATCAAAAAAAATGGAAAGAAAGAAGATATTGTTGGTGAAGCTTATTATTGGTTAAGTGTAATCTATTTTAGTGAAAATGATTTTGATCAAGCTTTAAAATACAGTCAAAGAATTATTGATAATTATCCAAATTTTAAGTTTATTTGGGAAGCATATTATTTGATTGGTAGTTGTAATTTAGAATTAGGTAAAACAGATAAAGGAGAAGAAATTTTTAGTAAAATTATTTCCGAATGTAGCCAAGAGGAGATAGTCAGCAATGCTTATTTTCAAATTTTAAGTGTCTATCTTCAAAGTAAAAAGTATGATCAGATGATTTTTCTAGGGGAGGGTTATGTCAAAAATTTTCCTAAAGGAATTCTTAATGCAAAGGTTTATTATTATCTTGGCGAAAGCTATTATGTTAAGGGTAAGTGGGGGAAAGCTTTAGATAATTATAGGAATGCTTTAAAAGGTATACGTAATTTAGAACTTAAAGATTTAATTTACCAAGGATTAGGGTTTACTTATATTGAAAAGGGTGACAAGATTACGGCTAAGAGCAATATTGATAAGATAAAGAACAGAGAATTACGTCTTTTTTCACAAGGGGTTTATTATTTTAAGAGTGAAGAACGTATTCAAACTCTAGAGATTGTTAATATTTTTATAAGAGATTATCCTGAAAGTGATTTTTTGCTTGAAGTCTATTTGATTAAAGCGGATCTTCTTTATGAGATGGGTAGGTTAAATGATTCTATTTCTGTTTATAGGTATGTTCTTGATAATTTTGAAGGGTCACAATATATGGAGAACATTAACAAAGCTCATTATGGTTTGGCCTGGTGTTACTTAAAAACTGGTAAGTTTAAGAAAGCAATAGATAAGTTTAAAAATACCTTAAAATATACCAATAATCCTGTTGTAAAGGTGAGTTCTCAAATACAAATTGCTGATGCCTATCAAGAAACTGGTAAGTATATTGAAGCTTTGGATATTTATAATCTTATTTTGAAGAGTCAACCTAACACAGTTTATGCTGATTATGTTCAATTTCAGGTTGGAATGTGTTTTTTGAAGAAAAAGGATCTTGAAAAAGCCTTTCTATCTTTAAAAAATCTTAAGAATAATTTTCCATTTTCAAAGCTTATCCCACAGGTTCAATATTATTTAGCAGTTGGTTATTTTTCTCGGGAAGATTATGTCCAAGCAAAGAGTTTATTGGATGATTTTATTGATAAGTTTTCTCAAGACTTACTTATTTCTAAAGTTTATTATCTTTATGGAAAATGTTTTTTTAATGAGAAGAATTACCAAGAGGCTCTTTCAATTTTTAGAAAGATAGTTGGAAAATTTAAAGATCAAGAGATTGCTCAACTCGTGTATATTGATATGGGTAATGCCTATCTTAATCTATTGTTATTTGATAAAGCTAAAAAGGTGTGGAAGGATTTTCTTGCACAATATCCACAGTCACAATATGGTGCTTCTGTTACTTTGTATTTGGGGGGGATATGTGAAAAAGAGGAAAATTACATTGAGGCTGAGGAGTATTACAAGAAGGCTATCAGTGATTATAAGAATTCTTCTTCAGCAGATGAAGCTTTACTTTCGTTGGGACATCTTTATTGGAATCGAGGTAATTTAGAAAAAGCTCAAAATTATTTCCAACGATTGTCTAAACGGCAAACACCTTTAGCTTTAAAGGGTAAGCTTTATTTAGCGAAAATTCTTTTTCAGAGAGGGAAAAGCCAGGACGCTTTGAAGCTATATGATCAACTCATAAAGGTGAATTCTTCAATTTCTAAGGTTGCTCTTAGGGAAAAAGCCTTTCTTTTGAAAGATATCAAAGATTATCGTCAAGCGATAACGGTTTTTAAGAAGGCAATTAAGCAGAATATTGATAATTCTGAATTAAGATTTACCTTAGGGCTATGTTTAGAAAAGATTGATAAAGGAGGAGATGCAATAGAAGAATATTTGAAGGCTATCTATTTGTTTTTTAATCAAGAAGCCTCTCAAAGAAACAATATTGTAAAATATAATGTTAAAGCCTACTTTCGTATTGCCCGCATTTATGAAAAGATGGGAGAAAAAGAAGAGGCTAAAAAAGCTTATAAAAAAATAATTAGTTTAGGTGTTGGGGAGGCTAGTATAGCTGAAGCGAGATTAAGAGATTTAGAATAACTAAATATTGATTATTTTTGCTAATGTATTTTATTGATTTAGGTGTGTTTCAATGGTAAAAATATCGTAAGTTGTAAAGAATAAAAAAAGGGGGAATTATGTGGGGATTGATTTTAAAAAGTGGATGGCTGATTATACCAATATTTTTAAGTTCATTTTTTTCTGTAGCGATTATTGTAGAGAGGCTGTTATTTTATTTTAGTATTAAAAGCAATAATCTATTAGTTATATCTAAAATATTAGAACTAGTGCGTAAAAACAAGATTACTGAAGCAATTGATATTTGTGAGAAAAATCCTTTTTATGCAACTAGTATTTTGAAATCTGGTCTTAGCCATTACGAGGAACCTAAGGATGTAATCAAAGAAGCCATGGAGAATACTTCTTTATATGAAATCCCCAAGCTTGAGAAAAACTTAAATTTCTTAAGCACAATTGCTCATATTTCACCACTTTTAGGTCTTTTAGGAACAGTGGTGGGGCTAGTTAAATGTTTTTATATTATTGAGCAAAAAACAGTAAGCATGGGGCTTGTTAATCCTGCAGATTTAGCTGGTGGAATATGGGAGGCTCTTCTTTCTACAGTTGCTGGATTATGCGTAGCTATACCAAGTTATATTATGTATAACTATTTTGTTCATAAGGTTAATTTGCTTACGCTTGGAGCAGAGAGGGCAGCTACTGAGCTTTTAGAATTTTTGCCTCAAAGTAGGTATAAAGATGAGGTTTAGGAAAAGTGCAAGAGTAGAGGTAGGTCTTCGACAAATAGATATTGCTCCGTTGATTGATTGTATTTTTCTTTTGCTTATTTTCTTTATGCTAACTTCTAGCTTTGTGGTTATTCCAGGCGTTAATGTTAAGCTCCCTAAAGCATTAGCCCCGGAAGAAATTGATACTAGATCTTTAACCGTGGTTATTTCTAGTGAAGATATAATTTATCTTGATGATAAGCCTCTAACGATTAAAGAGGTTGAAGGCTTTATAACAAAGAGAAAGTTTAACTCTATTTTTATTAAAGCAGATCGAGATGCTAGCTTAGGAGTGGTGGTAAAGATATGGGATGCTTGTAAGAGATTTGGGATAGAAAAAATTGGCATCGCTACTACTTACGATGAATAAGCTTAAATTTCTTTTAATGCCGAAAAAGTTCAGTATATTTTTTTCGTTAGTTTTTTCAGCGTTATTGCATTTAGTTGTTGTTTTTTGTTGTTTTTTACAAATTACAGCTAAAGGCGATCCTTTTTTTTGTAATTGGTCTAAGATACTTAGTCATAAAGATTTATTTTTTGAAAAAAAGGAAGTAGCTTTTTCTAAAAACCTAGATCTTTTTTCAAATAATATTAGGAAAAAATATTTTTCTCCTCACTATCTTCCAAGGTTTTATCCTTCAAAGGGCAAAAAAGATTTTAACTCAAGATTTTTTATTTCTAATATTACTAAAATGTCTCAACCTTTAAAAGATTTTAAAGTTCAAAAGAACTATGTTTATCTTTGGGATAAAGGGAGCGTTTTTTCTTCTAGGGAAGAGGAAGAATCTATATCTTATAAAGCTTATATTTCTCCATATGGAAAAGTTCTTTTTCTCTATCCTGAGAGATTACCGAATAATTCTTATGGGAGCTTGTATTTGCAGGAATACATTCGCGAGGCGGCTTTTTTTCTTAATGATAGATTTTTCTGGACAAAGTTAGAAGGAATAGTAAAATAATGTATATAGACTTTTCGTTATTTATAGCTGTTATTTTAAGCGCTTGGGTGGTATTTGCTTTTTGTTTAGAGTATATTTGTGATGAAAGTAATACTTTGGTAAAGAAAGAGGTGCAACTTGTTAGAAGGAAGTGTGAAGTTTGCGCTTCAGTATATTTTGTTTCGGTTTTTTTTGAATTTTGGCGATGTCCACTTTGTGGGAGTATAAATAAAGAAAAATAAAGAAAATGATTACACAAATAGGTATAGTAGCTGGTGAGATCTGGAATTTTTTAGATAAATACGGACAAGTAAATCTAGAGCAATTAATGGCTGGGATTGAAAAACCTCGTGAATTAACTTTTATGAGTTTAGGTTGGCTGTCTCGAGAGGGACATGTTGTAGTCGACAAAAACGGCTCTGACTATCAGATTAGTTTACGGAAAAAAAGAAAAGTAATGAAAAAAGGTGTGGTTCTTGTAGTTGTCATAGGGATTGTTATGGTAATTTGTATACTTGCAGTTGCTTCTATTTTTCTTATGACTCAAGAATCGCGTTTAGCTGAACATAAAATAAAGCGAAGTAGAGTTTTTTTTGCTGCTCAATCTGGGATGGTTGTTGCTTTAGAACTATTAAGAAAAGGCGTTGTCAATCCTTCAAGAACAATTCATATAGGAGCTGGCGTTCCAGGTTATCCTGTTGCTGGGATTCCAGTAATTATTAATTATGTTCCCGGTGCGGGTACTGGACCCGGGGGTACTGATCCAGTAAATATTATAGTTAACTATTAACCTGCCTAGTAAAAATTTATTTTATATATGTTTGTTTTTTTTATTTTTAGAGCATAACTTAAATAGTTATATTTTATTGGGCCGGTAGTTCAGTTGGGAGAACATCTCGTTCGCAACGAGGAGGTCGGCGGTTCAACTCCGCTCCGGTCCAGTTAGAAAGTTAAGGTTTTTTTAATTTTATTAATTAAGGATTTATTTTTTATAAAACCAAAGAGGATTTATGCCGAAGATAAGGATTTATATTGAACCTAAGGATATTAACAATTTTATTGAGGTTAAAGATTTAAATATTGTTCATAAGATCAAGAATGTTTTACGTCTTAGGAAAGAAGATATATTATATATCTTTGATGGTCAGGGTAAGGAATATTTGTCTCAGATAGAAATAATAGCTAAAAAGAGTATTATAATTAAAATTGATAAACTTTTTGCTGATGGTGTAATATTAAATAAAAAAATAACTTTAGGATTTCCTCTTGTTAAGGAGAGCAAGATTAGTTTTATTCTTCAAAAAGCTACTGAATTAGGAGTAAATCATTTTATTCCTTTTGTTAGTGAAAGAAGCCTGAGAGGACAGATTTCCGATAATAAAATAGAAAAGTGGAAAAAAATAATTATTGAAGCAGTACGTCAATCTGAGAGGCTATGGATACCAACAATCTCAAAAGTATTAAATTTTAAAGAGATCATTAAAAGCAATAATAGAGTTAAACTAGTAACGTCAGTTAATGGAAAGAAAATAAACACTATTTTAAATGGTAAGGAAGAAGACGTTTTTGTTGTTGTTGGTCCAGAAGGAGGTTTTTCTTCTTTAGAGAATGATCAGCTAAAAAATAATAATTTCAAGTTTTTTAATTTATCTTCACATATTTTAAGGGTAGAGACAGCAAGCTTATTTTCTGTAGGTCTGATTAATTATTTTATCTAACAATTATTTTATAGATTAATTAAATTATTAATGGAAGAGTGAAATATGCGACTCAATCTTTTTATTGCTAAAAGTGGTTATAGTTCAAGAAGGAAGGCTGATTGTCTTATTAAAGAAGGTAAGGTAAGGGTTAATGGCCAAGAAGCGCTGAAACCCTTTTTACAGGTTAGCGGCAAGGATAAAATTGAAGTCGAAGGCAAAACGTTAAGGCTTAGAGAATATATTTATCTGTTATTTAATAAACCTAAAGGGGTGACCACTACTCTTAGTGATAGGTTTGCTTCTAAAAAAGTAATTGATTTTTTTCCTAGGAAATTCAAGGGAATTTATCCAATAGGAAGACTAGATAAGCAATCTTCTGGATTACTTATACTTACAAATGATGGTGATTTTTGTTATCGCCTAACTCATCCTAAGTTTTCTATAGAGAAGGAGTATTTACTTGAACTTAACGGAGAGATGCTTCCTTGTGATTGCCAAAGAGCTAAAAATGGTTTAACTTCTGAAGGTGATCATTTAAAAGTTAACGCTATTGAAGTTGTTAGTAGCCAGAAAAATAAGACTATATGTAAGGTAATGATCTCTGAAGGTAAAAAAAGACATCTAAGAAGATTGTTTAAGGCTTTAGGGTTTTCAGTTGTAGAGTTAAAGAGAGTTAGAGTAGGTAGACTCGTTTTAGGAGACTTAATGGTTGGCAAATATAGATTAATTGAGGGCAAGAAGATTTATTCTTTTTTTTCTATTTAAAGAGCTATTTTTCTTTAAAAATAAACCGTTTAATGTTAGTATATAAGCTAAATCGGTAAAATTTGATATAAACTTTATTAATAGTTATGAACGTAGTTTTTCTAGATCGTGATGGTGTAATTAATAAGTATCCCGGAGATACTAATTATGTAAACAATTGGAGTGAATTTAAATTCATTTCCGGAAGCATTGAAGGGATAAAAAAACTTAATAGTTGTGGATTTAAGTTGTGTGTTGTATCTAATCAGGCTGGTGTATCTAAAGGGTTATATAGCCAAGAGGATTTAGACGAGATAAATGAGAATATAATAAAAGAGCTAAAAGTCCAAGGGACTAGAGTTGATGGAATTTATTATTGTACTCATGCTAAATTAGATAATTGTGGCTGCAGGAAGCCTAAAACTGGACTCCTGAGGCAAGCGGTTTTAGACTTAGGTATGCCTCTTGAGTCTTCTTTCCTAATCGGTGATTCTTTTATCGATATGGAGGCAGCTCGTTGTTTTGGAGCAAAAACTGTGCTTGTTCTTTCTGGTAAAGAGAAATTATCCAATAAAAGTCAGTGGAAATTTGAACCGGATCATATATTTCTTGATTTAAAATCTGCTGCCGATTATCTTTGTATCCATTATGGCTAAAATTATAATTGTTTATGCTAGTTTTGGAGAAGGGCACAAAAAGGGAGCTGAGGCTTTAAAATACTTATCAGATGCTGTAATTTGTGATCTCCTAGATTTTACCAATCCTTTACTAAGAAAGATTTATTCGACGGGTTATTTGATTATAACTCAATATTTTCCTTATCTTTGGCGAGCTTTGTTTTTCTTTACTAAAATAAAGTTTTTTTCTTTTTGTGTCGATAAGTTCAATTGTTTAATCTTTTCGTCATTTTTTAAATATTTGAGAGAGATAAATACAGAAATCATGATTGTTACTCATTTTTTCCCTTCCAGTTTAATAGTACCAATAAAGAATAAAATGAAGTTCAAGGTTATCTCAGTTGTTACGGACTTGCGAGTTCATCCATTGTGGTTTTCTGAATCTGTCGATCATTATTTTGTAGCTTTAGAAATAACAAAGCAAGACTTGATTAATATTGGAGTCGAAAAAGACAAGATTACTTCGGGTTTTGTTCCGTTGAGAGAAGGATTCCTAAAGGACATCTCTTCAGGGTTTTTAGCTGAGAAGTTTCATCTAGGGGCAAGGCCGTCTTTAATTTTTGTCTCATCTTCACAAGGGAAATTCCTTTTTTTGTTAAAATCGATTAAAGATCTTTTGAAAAATTTTAATATTTTTTTCATTTATGGTAAAAACTTGAGGTTAAAGAAAAAATTAGAGAGTTTGAAGTCTCCTTATCTTCGGTTTTTTTCTTTTTATAGTGAAATTTGGGAATTAATTTCTGCAAGTTCAATTATTATTTCTAAGCCTGGAGGCATGACTATCTTTGAGGGGATTTATAAAAAGAAGCCTTTTATCTTTACTCATTATATTCCTGGACAGGAAAAAGATAATATGAAATTTTTAATTAAAAAAGGAGTGGCTAAATTTGTTCGGAGAAAAGAGCAACTGATTGATGCGATCTATCATTTTGATAAAATTAGCAATGAATTAAAGAATGATTATCCTATAGAGGTTGGAGATATACGTAAACCTTTATCTAATTTAATAGCGAAGTGGTGTAATGCTTAAGATTGTAAAGGTAGCTGTACCTATAGCTTTGGATAAGGAGTTTGATTATATTTGTCCTCCTAGTTTAGAAGTGAAAATAGGGGCAAGAGTTCTAATAGATTTTAACCATAAAAAGAGAGTTGGAATTGTTATAGGTACCTCAAATCAATCGAAGATATTTAAATTAAAATCAATCATAGATGTCCTTGATTCTGAGGTTTTATTGGACGCTCAACATCTTGATTTTGCTAAAAGACTAAGTGAGATTTATTCTTATTCTCAAAATGAATTCCTATTCATGATGATCCCTCCTCATCTTAAAAAATCTAAAAAAATAAGTAAACAGAGAAAAATAAATAAAATTTATGCTGATGTTAAAAGAAACGAAAACAAGAATAGCTCTTGCTTTATTAAAGCTGATAGTTTTTTAAGCAGATATCAGTTGTGGAGAGATAGTGTAAAGGAAAAGCTAAAAAATGGTTCTGTTCTTATTTGTTTTCCCCAGCTTACATATCTTGAAGCTGCCAGGAAGATCATTGAAAATGATTTTCCTAATCAGGTTAAAGTAATCCATAGCCAGGAGAAAGGGAGGGAGCTTACTTCTAATTGGGAAGAAACGCGTGAAAAATCTTTAATTTTGGGGACAAGAGTAGCAATTTTTTATTATCCTTCTGATTTAAATTTAATTATAGTAGAAGAGGAAAATAGTCCTTATTATTTTCAGGAAGAGAAACCTTACCATAATCTTTTGGATGTAGCTTATAGTTTATCTATTTCTAAAGCCGTGGATTTAATTTTAAGTAGTGATTACCCCTCATTAACAACTTATAAGCGAATAAAAGATGAAAAAATTCAATTAATAGATAAAGGGGGAAAAGGTAGAGACATAAAGGTGATTCATTTATCGGAATTTACTAAGAATAGAATTATTGGTCCGATTCTAATCGAACTCTTAAGAGAGACGATTCAGAATAATAAAAGGGCAGTTGTTCTTTGGAATCGAAAAGGATTTGCTAGGGTTATTACTTGTTCTAGTTGTTCGCATATATTTAAGTGTGAACATTGTTCAAGTTTTTTACAATCTTCCTTAAAGAGCGAAGAAGCAACTTGTCCTTATTGCCAAAAAAATTATATTTTGCCTAAAATTTGCACTAAATGTAATAATGGTTATTTAAAAATTAAAGGCTATGGTATTCAAAGAATAGGAAGTACTTTAAAAAAAATATTTCCAGAGGTTAAAATTGATGATTTTTCCGAGTTTTCTAGTAATACTCAAATAGTTATTTCGACATCTAAGATTTTAAGCTATGTTAATGAAGTGAAAAAATTTGATAGAGGTTTTGTTCTTGATGCTGACCTTTTTCTAAATCATCTAGACTATAGTACAACATTCAATGCTTTCTTGTATCTGAGGAAACTTATTTTTTTATTTCAAGAATCTCTATATGTTTTTACCCGACATAAAGACTACTATCTTTTTAAACATCTAAATGAGAATTGGAGAAGCTTTTATGATGCTGAGTTGCAATTTAGAAAAAAATCACAATTTCCGCCTTTTGGACTTGTTGCTAAAATTACCCTAAGAGGGAAGAATGAAAAAGTTCTTTTAAAAAGGGTAAAGGATTTATATAATAGGATAGAGAAGAAACATAAGGAAGTTTATGGCCCCTTTGAAGAGAAACCCTTTAAAATAAGAGATAAATTTCGTTATTCTATTATAGTCAAAGCTGAAAGGACTTCTCAATCTAGAAGAATGATAAAAGAAGAAATTAAGGGGTTTCGTACTTCTTCTATACAAATAGCAGTTAATTTACAATGAAGTTTATTTATTTTGGTAGCTCTCAGTTTTCTAAAGTTGTTTTAGAAGGTCTTTACAATAAAGGATATAAACCTAAGCTTGTGGTTAGTAGACCGAACAAACCAAAAGAAAGAGGCTTGAAATTGTTGCCAACAGAAGTTAGTCAGTTTGCTATAGATAATAATATTTCTTGTATTAAGCCAATTTCTTTAAAGAAAAATGAGATTAAAGAAATTTTAAGTAAAGAAAGAGCAGATTTCTTTGTTGTTGCTGATTATGGAGAAATTATTCCTGAAGAGTTATTGTCTTTACCTTCTGTTTTTGCCCTTTGTATTCATCCTTCACTGCTTCCTTGTTATAGAGGAGCAGCCCCAATAGAAGAGGTCTTAGCAAATGGTGATAAAAAAAGCGGAGTTACTATTTTTAAAATCAATGAAAAGGTTGATGCCGGAGATATCATTTTGCAGAGAACATTAGATGTTAATTATGATGACGATTTTTTTTCTTTGAGGAATAAATTAGCAATAGAGGGATTATTACTATTAATTGAAGCAATAAAAAAAATAAAATCCAAGAATTATTCATTAAATCCTCAAGATGATAAGCTAGCAACTATAACTTCTAAATTAAAAAAAGAAGATGGTAAGATATTGTGGGCAAAGAGTAATGAGGATATAAGAAACTTGATTAGGGCAACGCTGGGGTGGCCTTCTGCATATACTTTTTATAAAGGAAAGATGATTAAGATATTAGCTGCAGATACAATTAATAGTGATATTGTTTATTCTTCAGGAGTGATTGTCAGTATAGACAAAGAAGGTATTTGTGTTGCTACCGGTAAAGGAATTTTAAAAATTAAAAAGGTGAAACCTCAAGGAAAGAACGAGATGGATGCCTGGTCTTTTGTTTGTGGATATAGGTTAAAAAGTAATGAGTTTTTCTCTTCTGATAAATAATAATAAATATTTAAAGATGCTTAAAGGGTGTGAGATAATTTTTTCTGGTACAGTTCAAGGCGTAGGTTTTCGTTTTTTTACTCGAAACAGTGCAGTTAAGCACGATATAGGAGGATGGGTAATGAACCTTTCAGATGGTAAGGTTAAGCTTTTAGCCCAGGGCCGAGAGGATGATCTAAATAGCTTTATTAATGATCTAAAGAATGAATTCAAAGATTATATCAATGATTATACTTTTCAAGATAAGCAAGTTGTTGGAGATTTTAAAGATTTTAAAATAAAATTCTTTTCTTCTTAATATGAGGTCACGATGATAAGGAGTATAGGGTGAGTGTAAAAAAAGTTAAAAAAGAAATATTGAGATTGAGAAAAGAAATCGGTTATGCTGATTATCATTATTATGTTCTTAGTAATCCCGAGATATCTGACAAAGAATACGATAATTTGTTAAAAGATTTAAAAGATTTAGAAAATAGTTATCCAGAGCTTATCACTTTAGACTCTCCAACTCAAAGGGTCTCTGGAAGTGTTTCAGAGAGCAATAGAGCAATAGAGCATAAGAGACCTATGCTTTCACTTGATAATACTTATTCTATTGAAGAGATAAAAGGTTGGGAAAAGAAGGTCAAAAGAGCTTTAAGGCGGGAAATTAACCTTGATTATGTTGTTGAACTAAAGATGGATGGAGTTAGTGCTTCTTTGGTTTACGATAAGGGAGTTTTATCAAAAGGTGCTACTAGAGGAGATGGAGAGAGAGGAGAGGACGTTACCGCGAATCTTAGAACAATAAAATCAATTCCGCTTAAATTAATTAGTAAAGATAGCTTTAATCTAATTGAAGTTAGAGGTGAAGTATATATAGGTAAGAAAGATTTTAAAAAACTTAATAAAGAAAGAATAAGTTTAGGAGAAGCTTCTTTTGCTAATCCTCGGAATGCTGCTAGTGGGTCACTAAAGTTATTAGATCCTAGAGTTGTTGTTGAAAGAAATTTAAAATTTTTTACTCATTCTTTTGGATTTGCTAAAGATTATAGTTTTTCTTCTCAAGATGAGTTTTTAAAAAAAATTCATCAATGGGGGCTTTGCTCTAATTCCTATAATAAATATTGTAAGAATTTAGGAGAAGCTATTGATTTTTGTCTTCATTGGGAGAAAGAGCGTGAATCTTTAGATTATGAAGTTGATGGTGTAGTAATAAAAGTCAATTCCTTTGCTTTACAAAAAGAACTTGGGGCAACTAGCAAGAGCCCGCGTTGGGCTGTTGCCTATAAATTTCCGGCTCAACAAGCTACTACAAAAATAATAAAGGTTGAATTTAGCGTAGGACGAACCGGAATTATTACTCCTGTAGCAATATTAGAGCCAATAGAGTGTGGAGGAGTTGTGATCTCTAGAGCGACTCTTCATAATTTCGATCAGCTAAGTCGGCTTGATGCAAGAGAGGCAGATACAGTATTAATTGAAAGGGCAGGAGAAGTAATACCTAAAGTATTGAAGGTTATAATATCTAAGCGTCAAAATAAGGCAAAGAGAATTAAGATACCTGAGAAATGTCCAAAATGTGGTGGCAATGTGGTTAAGGAAAAAGAAAAAGAAGTGTATTGGTATTGTTCCAATCTTAATTGTCCTGCTCAGCTTAAGCGAGCAATTTTACATTTTACTTCTCGTAGAGCAATGGACATTGAAGGAATGGGGGAGGCAATAGTTGAGGATTTGGTTAGTAACAAAGTACTTAAAAATATTGTTGGTATTTATTATTTAAAAAAAGATGATTTTCTTAAACTTTCTCTTTTTAAAGAGAAACGGGCAAACAATTTGGTAGCTGCAATAAATAAGAGTAAAGTAAGATCTCTTTCTAATTTTATTTTTGGTTTAGGTATAAGACATGTTGGAGAAAAAGCAGCCATGCTTCTTGCTCAGCGTTTTGAAGATATCAACCATCTTATTGGAATAAGTGAGAATGAACTCAGAGAAATTTCTGAAATAGGCCCGATTATGGCTTTTTCAATTACAAAGTTTTTTTCATCTAAAAGCACTAAAAATATGATTGAGCAGTTTAGAAAAATAGGGGTTAGCCTAACGCAGGTTAAACAACTGGCTAAGAAAAGTCATATAAATGGTAAAACCTTTGTTTTTACTGGTGAGCTTAATTCTTTTTCACGCTCTCAAGCTAAGAAACTAATAGAGAACTTGGGTGCTAAATGGACATCAACGGTTAGTAAAAATACTGATTTCTTAGTAGTTGGGGAAAATCCTGGCTCAAAGTATATTAAGGCTAAAAAAATAGGGGTAATTGTTATCTCGGAAAAAGAGTTTCTTAAGATTATATAGCTCTATTTTTATCATTTTCAAGTATTTTTTATTTTTTTCTTGACAAAAACATCTTTTATAGTATTATCTTATGATATGTTTTGCATTGTTTTTAAAGGAAAAATTGCCCACGTAGCTCAGTCGGTAGAGCACTTCGTTGGTAACGAAGTGGTCACCGGTTCAACTCCGGTCGTGGGCTTAAAAAGTAGGATAACATTAGTTAAAAACCACAAAAGTGGGGCGGGGAGGTTGTAAGCCTTTTCCTGCTTTTATCAGTGTAAGTCATTATGAGAGAGTTAATTGCGTTAGCGTGCACAGTTTGTAAAAGAAAAAATTATTACACTACCAAGAACAAGCGGAAGCATCCCGAAAAGATGTCGCTAAAGAAATTTTGTCCTTGGGAGCGTAAGTATATCGAGCATAAGGAAGCAAAGCCATAAATGCGAAAACCAATCGCTAAATTAGGCGAGTGGCTCAATTGGCAGAGCACCGGTCTCCAAAACCGGGGGTTACAGGTTCAACTCCTGTCTCGCCTGCTGAAAATTTCGGGTTAGAGAGAACTATAGAAGGATGATCAAAAAAATAAAGGGATTACCAAGATTTTTAAAAGAGGTAAGAGAGGAACTAAAGAAGGTAAGCTGGTCTTCGCGGCAGGAATTAATAGCCGCAGCAACTGTCGTAATGATTGTTACCAGTCTTCTAACCGCCTATATTGCTTTCGTGGATTTAGGTTTGTCAAGATTAGTTCAAATCCTATTGAAGTAGTACACCCTTAAAAACTAGTTAGCTATATTATGAAGAAGTGGTATATTTTGCATACTTTAAGCGGAGCCGAAGATAAGGCGAAAGTGAATCTTGATGCAAGGATAAGTGCTAGCAGTTTTGTTGAGTTGATTGATCAGGTTGTTATCCCTAAAGAGCAGATCACTGAGGTAAAGCTAGGCAAAAAGAAAGTTCTTGAGCGGAAGTTTTTCCCGGGGTATATCCTTATACATATGGACATGAATGATGATACCTGGCTTTTTGTACGTAACACTCCTGGTATTACAGCTTTCATTGGTCCGCGAAGAAAGCCTTCTCCTATATCTCAGGAAGAGGTCGATAGAATTTTAGTAAAGGCCGAAGAGAGTAAAGCTAAACCTGCACCAAAGGTAAGCTTTGAGAAAGGTGAAAGCATTCGTGTGGTTGAAGGGCCTTTTGTTAATTTTAACGGTGTGGTTGAGGATATTCATCCTGACAAGGGTAAAGTTAAGGTGAATGTTTCAATTTTTGGGAGAACTACTCCAGTTGAGCTTGAATTTTGGCAAGTAGAAAAAATCTAAATAAACTATGGCTAAAAAGAAAAAGAAAAAACCGGTAAATCAAATAAAGTTACAAATTCCTGCTGGCGCAGCAAATCCA
>JAVCBZ010000097.1 GCA_030765735.1 Candidatus Susulua stagnicola
CGACCCCTTGAGAAGCATCAACCAAAATAATTGCCCCTTCAGCTCCTTTTAAAGATTTTGCTACTTCATATGAAAAATCAACATGTCCAGGAGTATCAATAAGATTTAAAATATATTCTTCTCCTTGAAAAGAAATATTTAGTCTAACTGCCTTTGCTTTTATTGTAATACCTCTTTCTTGCTCTAATTCCATACTATCCATCATTTGCTCTTGCTTCTTCCTAGAAGTCATGGCTCCAGCCATCTCCAAAAATCTATCAGCAAGAGTAGATTTACCGTGATCAATATGAGCAATGATACAAAAATTTCTTATTTTTTCTTTTATATCCATTTTATTTATAATTTATTTAATAATACTGACTCTACCAAAATGATAAAACATTAGCAGAAATAGAAAATCTACTATTGCCCTACTCAAAAGCTACTTATCTTTTGAATTCATATGCTTAATAATCTCATCAGCTGTACCAGAAATAGTAAGATTAGATGTATCTATGAATACAGCATCTTTGCTAACTTTTAAAGGACTAAATTTTCTAGTTTTATCAGCATTATCCCGTTTTTTTAAATCCTTATCTAACTCTTGAAAATTAATATTTACACCCTTATCAGTTAATTCCTTAAATCTCCTCTTTGATCTTATTGCAGGAGTTGCATCAATGTAAAACTTATATTTAGCATCTGGAAAAACTACTGTAGTAATATCTCTGCCCTCAACAACAAAATCACCCTTAACAACAATATCTCTCTGTAATCCTACCATTATTGACCTAACTTCTGGCAATGCAACTACTTGAGAAATACTCTTATCTATAAGAGGTGTCCTTATCTGATCACTAACATCTAGATCATCAAGATAAACTTTATCCTCTTTAAATTTCAAATTTAATCCCGCAGCTATTTCTTTTAATGCAATTGAATCAGATAAGTCTACTTTTTTTCCAATAGCCTTTAAGGTTAAAGCTCGATACATCGCCCCAGTATCAAGATAAAAAATCTCTAATCTCTTAGCTAAAAGTTTAGCAACTGTGGTCTTTCCTGAACCAGCAGGACCATCTATGCCAATAATCATAGTAAATGCTTCTGTTTAGAATTAATCTTTTTAATTAAATCGATAATTTTATTTTTATCATTCTTTTTTATTAAATTCTCAAATTTCTTCAAGGATTTTATAAATCTATTCAAATCACCTAATATATTCTTCTTGTTAGACAAAAAAATCTCAGACCATATTGACGCTGGAGAAAGTGATATTCTTGTTAAATCCTTGAAACTTTGTAAAATAAACTTTGGATGATCTTTAGGAAAACCATCAGCAAGAGAAAAAGAAATAAGATGTGGCAGATGAGATAAATAAGATAAAATCTTATCGTGACGTTTAGCACTAATGA
The DNA here is from genome assembly GCA_030765735.1 of Candidatus Susulua stagnicola. Classification (GTDB taxonomy): domain Bacteria; phylum Omnitrophota; class Gorgyraeia; order Duberdicusellales; family 4484-171; genus Susulua; species Susulua stagnicola. Next base: position 1,392 of record JAVCBZ010000097.1, read on the forward strand.
AAACTACTTTTGAACCCATCTCCTCCCAAAACTTTTTCACTTCTTTAGTAGCTTTATTCTTAGGCGAAGATGTAATTAAACAAACTTCATTCTGGTATAAATCTTTTTTACTAAATTCTGCTCCGCTTTTTTCACTACCGCATAAAGGATGACAACCAACAAAACCCACCCCTTTAGGCAAATGTTTTTCAATATTTTTTTCAATCACCCCTTTACTACTACCTAAATCAAAGACAACAGCTCCCTTTTTCAAAAAAGGAACTATTCTTTTAAAATAATCACTAATTACTTCTATTGGCAAAGCCAAAACAATTAAATCAGCACCATCAACAACATTTTTTAAATCTCGTTCTACTCTGTTAAGAATTTTTATTTTTTTTAATTTATTGTAAGATTTTTGACTTCTAGCATAGCCCCAAACAGATATTTTGGGAAATTTTTGCCTTAAAGCTAAGCTCAAAGAGCCTCCCATAAGCCCTACACCTAATATTCCTATTTTTTTTATTCCTTTGTTCATACCTCTCTTTTTACAGCTTTAGCAATACTCCTTAATTCTCCTACTAAATTAGTAAAATTATCTGGTAGGAGCTGTTGCGCACCATCGCTTAATGCTTCCCGAGGATTAGTATGAACTTCTATAAGAAGACCATCAGCCCCACAAGCAACTGCAGCTTTGCTTAAAGGTGCAACTAAGCCCCATTTTCCACAAGCATGAGACGGATCAACAATAATTGGAAGATGAGATAACATTTTTACTGAAGGAACCGCACTTATATCTAATGTATTGCGAGTAAACTCTTCAAAAGTTCTTATACCCCTTTCACATAAAATTACATTAAAATTACCTTCAGATAAAATGTATTCAGCGCTCATCAATAATTCTTTTATAGTAGCACTTAAACCTCTTTTCAAAATAATTGGTTTCTTAGTCTGCCCAACCTCTTTAAGAAGATTAAAATTCTGCATATTACGAGCACCAATTTGTAGAATATCAGTGTATTTTGCCACCAAGCCTACATCTCGAGTATCCATAACTTCACTAACTGTAGGTATATCGAACTTTTCTGATACAGCTTTAAGCATCCTTAATCCATCTTCGCCTAAACCTTGAAAAGTGTAAGGAGAACTACGCGGTTTGAATGCTCCTCCTCGCAAAATGCTTGCTCCGCTTTCTTTTACTTTCCTAGCTATATCCGTTATCTGATCCTCGCTTTCAATAGAACAAGGACCAGCAATAATTGCTATCTTTTTAGAACCAACCTCTACTCCTTCTCTTATTTTTACAATACTATTCCCTGGTTTAAATTCACGAGATACTAACTTATAAGGAGCCAATACTGGGATTACATTCTCTACTCCGGGAAAAACATCTAAAGGATGTAATCTTACAATATCTTCAGGACCAATAACGCCTACAATAGTTCTCTCCTCACCGCGAGAGATCATCGCTTTTAAACCTAATTTCTTAACCCTCTTAACAAGGTCATTTACTTCATTTTTCGTTGCTTCTTTCTTGCAAACAATAATCATCTTTTATCCTCCTATAAGCCTTATATTATTCTTGCCTTTTTCCTTTAAATATATCTTTAAACACTTTATAAATTTCTTATTCTCACGAGACAGACCTACAGTTACTCGAAAAAAATTTTTTAAACCCCAACTTTTTAACTCTCTTATAATAACCCCCTGACTAAGAAGATAATCAGAGAGATCTGAAGTTTCGCCTTTAAAATCAACAAGAACAAAAGTAGTTGCACTTTCAACAAATGACAAATTACACTTTTTTAATTCTCGATAAAAATATTCCTTTTCTCTCTTGACATGGTTAATTACTTTTTTTAAAAATTCCTTATTTTTCAAAGCGGATAAAGCTGCCACTTGAGCAAATCTATTTATATTAAATGGTTCCCTAATTTTATTTAAAATTCCAGCCAATTCACTAGTCATCACTCCATAGCCAATACGTAATCCAGCTAAACCATAAGCTTTAGAAAAAGTACGAGTCACTATGATATTCTCACGTTTCTTTAAAAGTTTAAGGGTTTTAGAAAAGCCTTTTGGTGCAAATTCAAAATAAGCTTCATCAAAAAAAACTAATACTCGCTTAGGTATTTTAGTTAAAAATTCTTCAATTTCCCTTTGGTTCAAATAGGTTCCTGTAGGATTATCAGGATTAGCAATAAAAATAATTTTTGTTTTTTTACTAACTTTCTTAGCTATTGCACTAAGAGGATAACGCAAATCATCTAATGGCACTTTTGTTATTTTGGCTCCAACAATTTTGGCTTGAATTTCATAAATTAAAAAAGTAGGATAAGCAATCAAGACCTCATCTCCTTTAGATATCAAAGCTTTCAAGGTCAAAGTTATTAATTCATCTGAACCATTGCCAAAAACAATCTGGTCTTCTTTAACACCTAATTTTTTAGATAAAGCTTTTCTTAAATAAAAGCTACCGCTCTCAGGATAACGACTAATATTTTTTATTTCTTCTTGAATAACTTTAGTTATGTAAATAGGAGGAAATGGAATTTCATTAGAAGCAAGCTTATAGACCTCATCCAGTTTTAAGCTTCGCTTAACCTCTTCAATCGGTTTCCCCGGCTTATAACTATTAATTTTATTTAATTCTTTCTTATACATTATCCTAACTCCTACTATATACTAATCACTAGCTCTCCTTTGGATAAGAACCAAGAACTTTAACTAGAAAACATTCCTTTCCTAAAGCCTTTAAGGCATTTTTAACTGAAGAATTACTTTTATGCCCTTCCATATCTACAAAGAAATAATACTTCCAGGCTTCACTTTTAGAAGGTCTTGACTCTATCTTAGTAAGATTGATATTACTCTTCATAAAAGGCGCTAAAACATCATGTAAGGCACCAGATTTATCTCTCATTGAAAAAACCACAGAAGTCTTATCATGTGCAGTTGGTTTAACTTCTTGATTTCCGATTATTAAAAAACGAGTAATATTGTGCGCTGAATCCTCAATCGAGCTAGCTACCAAATTTAACTTATACTCTTCGGCTGCCACTTTACTAGCTATAGCAGCTTTTCCTTTTCCCGAAGCTGCAAGCATAGCTGCACCAGTTGTACTCGCACAAGGAGTCAATTTAGCATTAGGAAGATTCTTCTCCAACCATTTGCGACACTGAGCAAACACTTGCTCATGAGAATAAATTTTCTTTATAGCCGACATTTTACTATGTTTGCTCAGAAGATTATGTTTTATAGGTAAATACATCTCTGAACATATTTTAAGATCAGAATTTATAAACATATCTAAAGTATGATTTACAGCACCTTCAGTAGAATTTTCAATAGGAACCACACCATAATCTGCTCTACCACGCTCAACTTCAGTAAACACATCACCTATGCTACTACATTCAATATATTCTAACGATTTACCAAATTTCTTTATTGCTGCTATATGGGTAAAGGTAGCCTCTGGCCCTAGATAAGCTATTTTCATAGTTGCTCTTTGGGCTCTACATATAGAAAGTATCTCTCGAAAAACATCTTTTACATCCTGAGAAGAAAAAGGCCCTTTATTAATTGTTTTAAGACGAGCCAGCATAGTCGCTTCTCTATCAGGAATATAGGTATTTATTTTATTCTTTTTTTTCACCTTACTAACTTTGATAACTTCCAAGGCTCTCTGGTTAAGAAGACTTAGTATATTTTCATCTATGTGATCAATCTTTTTTCTTAATTGTTTTAGTACCATACTCCTCCTTTTATTTAAACTCCTGTTCAGCTTGTTTCAAAGAATCAAAATGCCCGATATCAATCCATTTTCCATTTAAAGTATATCCAAAAACTTTTGACTCTTTGGATAACCAAGCAATATATTTACCCGAAGCATCAATATTTTCATTTTGATTAATAAATAATTCAAATAAATTTAATGATTGCTTAGGGAAAAAATAAACACATGAAGCTGCTAAAGTAGAAAGAGGATTTTTAGGTTTTTCTTGAAATTTAGATATCCTTTTTCTTTGATTAAGTTTAACCACACCAAAACGTGTAGCTAATTTCTTATATTTAACATCATACAGCCCTATAGAAGGATAAGGGTCTTTCATCTTTGCAAAATTGATAAACCCTATCAAATCATCTTGAAATAAATTATCTCCTCCTAAAACTAACCAATCTGCTTTTGTCTTGCCAATAGCAAATTTCATGTCCTTTATAGCTCCTAATCTATCACTAGGATTATTTGAGCCATCGTTAATAATCTTCACTCTTATTTTATATTTTTTCTTCCAACCTAAAAAATCCTTATAAAACTTATTATTAACAACAACTCTTACTTCATCTATACCAAAACTATCAGCTAAGCCGCCTATCTTATCAAACAGATAATTAATCATTGGCTTATTATTGACTAAAACCAAAGGTTTAGCTATTCTTTTAGTTAAAGGATAAAGTCTTGTTCCATAACCAGCGGCAAGAATTACTATATACATATTAAATCATTAAAATGCGATAAAAATCATCCCCTAAGATTCTTTTCAGCTCACCTTGAAGATATTTTTCTACTTCTTTAGACGTAGAAAGCTTTAAGGCCTCTTGGAGAGCAGCTTTAGCATCTTTGAGATTAATATTACTAATTAACTCTTTTATCTTAGGAACTTGTGGTATAGACATGCTAAACCTATCTAACCCCATTCCTAAAAGTAAAAACGAAAATATAGGATCTCCAGACATTTCCCCACACATTCCAACCCAAATATCATTCTGAATTGCAGCTTCAATAGTCTTTTTTATTAATCTTAATACTGCTGGATGACCAGGTTCATAAAGATACGCAACTTTTTCGTTAGTCCTGTCTACAGCTAAAGAATATTGAATTAAATCATTAGTGCCAATACTAAAAAAATCACACTCTTTTGCTAAAATATCAGCAGTCAAAGCAGCAGAAGGAACCTCGATCATAACTCCTATTGAAATATTTTCGTCAAATTTTTTGCCCTCTTTACTTAACTCTTTCTTACATTTATCTAAAAGTGTTTTTGCTTGCCTTAACTCTTCTATCCCCGAAATCATTGGAAACATAATCTTTACATTACCATTTACAGAAGCTCTTAAAATCGCTTTTAACTGAACTTTAAATACTTCTGGGCGAGCTAAGCAAAACCTAATCGCTCTCCAACCTAGAAAAGGACTCATTTCATGAGGAACTTCTGGTTGTGAAAGAAATTTATCACCACCAATGTCAATTGTTCTAAAAATAACTGAATATGGTGAAACTTCTTTTGCTACTTTACTGTATGAATTAAATTGCTCCTCTTCAGAAGGTAAATCTCGTCTACCTAAGAAAATATATTCAGTTCTATAAAGACCAATACCCTCAGCACCATACTTTCTAATTAAGGAAAGCTCTTCAGGAAGTTCAATATTACCAGAGACTACTATTGCTTTTCCATCTTTAGTACAAACTTTGACAGCCTTTGGTATATGAATCGCCTTTACTTCTTTAGTGTAAAGAGTCGACTTTTTCCGATATTCTTTTAAAACTTTTTCTGTAGGTCGTACTATAACAATTCCTGAAGACCCATCAACAATAATCTTATCTCCAGAACTTATATTATCTGTAGCTATTTCTAA
>JAVCBZ010000087.1 GCA_030765735.1 Candidatus Susulua stagnicola
GAACCGTCCCCAAATAAAAAAACCCGACTAATAAGTCGGGTGCACCCTGTTTCCTTGGCCCGGAAAATAAAAAAAATTAGGTTATTATTCCACGTAAAACCTAACGAATTATTACGGCAGGTCTTCTGACTTCCTTACTCTCTTAGCGGCCTTCCCATCTATTGCTAGACAGTGGCGCAAAATGCTAAGAGAACTTTTCTTGATCTAAACCAAGAGTAAGATTACAGCACCGGGAGTGTCTCCGATTTACACGGAATTCCCTATTATGCCTTACGGCACCGAAATAATTAAAAATTATTTTAACAAAAGAGCGAATGCAAGCTTCTTATTAGTTACTTTATTAACAATAAGATTATTTGCTAATGTAAGTACAGCAACATATGATACGCTTGCAAGAATAGATACCTTAAGGAAAGGTAAAGCCATAATATAACATTGGGTAAGGCCAATAAGAGTAGGTGGATACCAACCTATTGCCCATACACCAAAATTAGAAATCAAAAAGAATATAATCGGTGAGATTAAACCATAAAACAAATTATTTTTAAGCGATGTTCTGCCTCTTAATCTCATTCCTAACAATGTAATTAAAAAAATGCTACCAGCTGTAAAGAAAATAACATCATTTCCACCAATTATAAGTTCGGATATAGTATAAAGTGCTATTGGGAACCAGATAGCATATTTCTTATTAAAATATGCTCCAGCAAATAAACTAATCGCTAAAATCGGAGTAAAATTAGGTAAATGAGGCATTAATCTAGTAACTAAACCAAAAATAAATAAAGTAATTATTAACATGATATATTAAAGATACCAAAGGTTAAGATTGTTGTCAAGTATTTTTAAAAATAAATTATTTTTGCCCTCTAACTTTCGCACTTGTAATTACAATCTTCTAATAATTTTTCCGCGCCGCATAATTAAAATGATCAAAATATTTACGCCATAAAACTTCGGAGGACGAAAACTCGTTTTCTCCGTAAAAAAAATCAACAAGCCCTTCTCTTACCCTAAAAAGTTCTTTCAGGCGGGAATATTTCCTGATAGGGCTAATTGTAAGATCCAGCAGATATAAGGCTCGACTTACGGCTTTTTTTGAAAAGTCATCCTTGCCTTTATTGCGCCAATTAAGAGCGCGACTTATTTCACTGCCCACATTTGCCATTTGCTCGCATAAGAGCATTTGCGCCCATCGACCCTGGGCGGACTCCTTATACTGAGCGTTCACCGCTTCACCCATTTATTAACAACGTTAATAATTTTCTTTTTAATTTCTTCAGAATCAACGCCTCTGCTCATATTTCTTTGAGATGGCCGCATATTAATCATCGAATCAAACTCAATGAAATCATCATCTTTGACATCAGGATAAAAGTTGATACCCCAAAGACTGCTCTGTTTTGAACCATTCTCTAAAAAAAGGGCTTCTAAATCAGAATGCAGTTCAGCGTCAATCGCGATTAATTCACGATCTACATCAACAACAGCTTTAATCAAATCGCCAAAAGTATCAGCTGCTATTTTCTTTAATTCATCAACTTCGATAATATTATTTAATATTTTCATAAGAAATTAAATAAAACTTGCGCCCGGGCCGACTCGAACAGCCACATCAGCCTTAGGAGGGCCGCGCTCTATCCTGTTGAGCTACGGGCGCGAATAAAATTTAACTTATGGTTAATACTTAATTAAGGACAGTACCGGGTATTTTTTTAATTTATTTCGCCCTTTTAGAAAGGTTAACTCAATAAGAAACATAATCACTACAATCTTTCCTTTTAATTTTTCAACTAATTTTGCTGAAGCTAAAGCAGTTCCTCCAGTAGCCAATAAATCATCCAAAACTAATATTTTTGAATTAGGAGGAAAAGCATCACGATGAATTTCTAACGAATCTTTACCATACTCTAAAGAATAGGTATAGCAATAAGTTTTTGCAGGAAGTTTGCCGGGTTTTCTCACTGGAACAAACCCGCAATTTAAACGATAAGCTAGGGCTGAACCAAAAATAAAACCTCGAGATTCTGCCGCTACAATATAGTCAATCTTTTTTCCTTTTAAGGCTTTAACCATATCGTTGATTACTTTCTTAAATGCTTTTTTATCGTTAAGTAGAGTAGTTATGTCTTTAAAAATAATACCTTTTTTAGGAAAATCAGGAATATCACGTATATATTTTTCTAAACTCATAAATCCTCTCCTTATGTTTCGATTTCCTTCTTCTGTTGGCTAACAACATACTTGTGTAACCTTTTGATAGCATCTCTCTCAATTTGTCGCACTCTTTCTCTAGATATCTTTAATACTTTAGCTACTTCAGCTAAGGTATTAGGTTTACCATCAACTATTCCAAAACGTAAATTTAGAACTAATCTTTCACGTTCAGTAGTATAACTAAGGAGTTCTTCTATCCTCTCATGATTAAAAACTTTATCAGCGCCTGAGGTTTCCATCACACTTTCATCGTTAGCTATAAAATCACCAAGTTTTGAATCAACACCTATTGGTGCATCTAACGAAGATTTCTTCTGAGTCCAAAGTTCAATATCCGCTACTTTCTTTAAACCCATTTTTAAATTCTTAGCAACCTCACTTCGACTAGGCTCTCGGTTTAATTTTTGGCGTAAAATCTCTTTGGCTCGTTTATGCTTTGCAATAAACTCACTCATATAAACTGGAACACGAATAGTTTTACCTTGATCAATAAGAGCCCTGCTTACTGCTTGACGTATCCACCAAGCAGCATAAGTAGAAAAACGATAACCCTTACGAGCATCAAATTTATCAATCGCCCGCATAAGACCAATATTACCTTCAGCAATCAAATCCATTAAAGAAAGATTATAATTAGAGTAGTGTTTAGCAATACTTACGACTAACTTTAGATTACAGTTAATTACCTTACGCCGAGATACTCGACTACCTCTTTTAGCCTTTCTTATATATTCAACCTCTTCCTTTTGTGTTAATATCGGAAGATTCTTAATTCTTTCTAAGTAAGCTTTGATTGCTTCCATATTCTTGCGTTTGTAGCGTTTCTTACGTTTGTTGGGTTTATAGCGTTAAACTCTATAAACGCCATGAACCCTATAAACACTATGAACTCTATGAACCTTCTATTGCTGCCTGCGCCGCAGCTAATCTCGCAATTGGAACCCTGAAAGGTGAACAACTAACATAGTTTAAACCAGCTTTATGACAAAATTTAACTGATTCTGGATCACCGCCATGTTCTCCACAAATACCACATTTAAGATTTTTGTTTGTTTTTCTACCTAATTTTACAGCCATCTTAACAAGCTGGCCAACACCTTCTTGATCAATTGTTTGGAATGGATCATCAGGTAAAATTTTCTTTTTGATATATTCTGGCAGAAAAACTCCAGCATCGTCACGACTATAACCAAAAGTCATCTGAGTTAAATCATTTGTTCCAAAAGAGAAAAATTCAGCTTTCGCAGCAACTTTATCAGCAGTTAAGGCTGCTCGAGGAATTTCAATCATTGTTCCAACCATATATTTGACCTTTGATTTAGCTTTACTAATAATGCTCTTGGCAGTTTTACGAACAATTTCTTCCAAATATTCATATTCATTAACTGTGCCGATAAGTGGAATCATAATTTCTGGAAGAACTTTAATTCCCTTCTTGGTCATACTACATGCTGCTTCTACAATCGCTGTGGTCTGCATAACACATAATTCAGGGTAAGTGATAGACAACCTACAACCACGATGACCAAGCATTGGATTTGACTCATGTAATTTAGTAACCAATTCCTTAATTTTTGCCGGTGAAACTTTTAAACGCTTAGCCATTTCTTTTTGACCTTCTGTATCATTAGGCAAAAATTCATGTAATGGTGGGTCAAGAAGTCTTATTGTTACCGGGAGTCCATTCATTTCTTTAAAAATCCCTTCAAAATCTTTTCTCTGGTAAGGCAACAACTTCTTAAGAGCTGCCTCTCTTGTTTCCCTGTCTTGAGCTAAGATAAATTCACGAACAGCCCAAATTCTTTCTCCTCCAAAAAACATATGCTCAGTTCTAGTAAGACCAATACCCTCAGCCCCTAATCTCCTAGCTGCCTGTGAATCCTTAGGCGTATCAGCATTAGTCCTAATATTAAGCTTTCTGTATTGATCAGCCCATTTCATTATCTGAGTAAACATCTTATAAATTGAACTCTTTTTAGCTGTAGGATTATTTTCAACAACTCCGGAAATTACCGGGCTTGTTGTAGATTTCACATCGCCTAACATAACTTCACCAGTTGTCCCATCTAATGATAAAGAATCGCCTTCTTTAATTGTAATTCCTCCAACTGATATTTCCTTTTTAGAATAATTAATATTTAGAGCACTACACCCAGCAATACAGCATTTTCCCCAACCTCTAGCAACTACAGCTGCATGTGAGGTCATTCCACCAGTTGAAGTCAATATACCTTCAGCAGCATCCATTCCAGCTACATCTTCAGGAGAGGTTTCCTGACGAACAAGAATAACCTTTTTCCCTTTCTTCTTCCAGCTTTCAGCATCATCAGCTGTAAAAACAACATACCCTGAAGCCGCACCTGGTCCAGCTGGAAGGCCTTTAGCTATTTTTTTAACTTTTTTCATTGCTACAGGATCAAAAATCGGAAAAAGAAGTTGATTAAGTTGTTCACCTTCAATCCGCATAAGAGCTTCCTGCGGTGTAATCATTTTCTCTACTACCATATCATAAGCAATCTTAACTGCTGCCAGACCAGTACGTTTACCAGTACGAGTTTGAAGCATGAAAAGCCTACCTTCCTGTATGGTAAATTCTACATCCTGTATATCTCGATAATGTCTTTCAAGTTTATTTCTTATACCGTCAAGCTGTTTATAAATCTTAGGCATTTTCTTCTTAAGATGATCAATCGGCTCAGGCGTTCTTATTCCGGCTACAACATCTTCACCTTGAGCATTGATAAGAAATTCCCCAAAGAATTTTTTCTCTCCATTAGAAGGATTGCGAGTAAAAGCTACACCGGTACCAGAGGTATTACCCATGTTTCCAAAAACCATTGCCTGGACATTAACCGCAGTACCAAGAAGCCCAGTAATCTTGTTTATTCTTCTGTAGATTACAGCTCTTTCAATATTCCAAGAACCAAATACCGCATTAACAGCAGCCATTAATTGTTCTTTAGCTTTGGTCGGAAAAGGTTTTTTTACATATTTTTTATATACGCTTTTATACTCAGAAACTAATTCTTTAAGCTGACTAATTGTGAGATCATTATCTTGTTTTGCTTTATATTTTTTCTTAATAGCTGTTAATTTAATTTCAAAATGTTCATGGTCAACCCCCATAACAACATTTCCAAACATATCAATAAAACGTCGATAAGCATCCCAAGCAAGACGTTCGTTACCAGTTTTCTCTGCCAAACCAATTACTGCCTGGTCATTTAAACCAAGATTAAGAACTGTATCCATCATTCCCGGCATTGAAACTGCAGCACCACTACGAACTGAAACTAACAAAGGGTTCTTAGGATCACCCAATTTTGCACCCATACTTTTCTCTAACATAATGATATTAGCATCTACTTGCTTCTGTAGGTCAATCGGATACTTATCCCCATGTTTATAATAATAATCGCATACTTCTGTTGAAATGGTAAAGCCCGGAGGTACAGGTACTCCAATACTACACATCTCTGCTAAATTTGCACCCTTACCACCTAAAATACTTTTCATTGTAGTATTCCCTTCTGACTTCCCTGCGCTAAAAAAATATACGTATTTCTTTGCCATTTTTCTCCTTATTATTGTAAATTAACCCTTCGACTTACGCTCAGGGTTAATAAAACTTAACTCTTTTTTTAATAAATTCCTTGACTTTAGTTGTATCAACCCTCACCTGTTCCATGCTATCTCTATCTCGAATAGTAACCTTTCCATCATTTAAGCTTTCCACATCAACAGTTACACAGAAAGGAGTTCCAATCTCATCTTGGCGACGATAAAGTTTGCCAATTCCTGCTGTATCGGCATAAAGGGCAGGTAACTCATCTTTTATATCACAAAAAATGTTTTTTGCAAGCTCGACTACTTCTGGTTTATTCTTCAATAAAGGGAATACTGCCGCCGAATATGGTGCTAAGTCTGGTTTCAATTTTAAAACATTTCTCACTTTACCATTAACTTCTTCGCTGCAAAAAGCATCAGATAAACAAGCAAAAAATGTTCTATCTACTCCAGCTGAAGGCTCAATAACATAAGGAACAAATCGCTTCTTATTGACACTATCAAAATAAGACAAATCTTTCTTGCTTACCCTAGCATGTTCGCTTAAATCAAAATCTCCTCTATTAGCTATTCCTTCTAA
>JAVCBZ010000082.1 GCA_030765735.1 Candidatus Susulua stagnicola
AAGGTGTATCTATTTCTCAGGATTTTCTTCTTTCATCTAAATCAGGCCGAAGGCTTCTCAAAAGCCAAGCTACAAAACAGCTTGATCTTTACTTATTATTACTCAAGATGCAGCAAAAAGAGAAAAAAGACACCATTACTGTCAATTATGATTCTTTAGCTAAAGATATGGGTTATACTGCCCCGAAGAATTTAGGCAAATATCGCAATAAACATCATTATTTTTATGAAAGAATACATCGCTTGCTTATACGTCTTAGGAAATACGGGCTTATTAAATATAAAAAAGGCGTAATTACTTTAAAACCCCTTAAGAATGAGCTATCTATCATAATACCGTTTGAGTATTGGCAATATGGCTACCCTGATTATCTTTCAATGCGGGCGAAATATATATATTTGATTTGCGTATATGAAGCTACTCGCTCTACGCGTTATCCTTTTTGGTTTCGCAGTCAAAAAGATATGGCAAAACTCTACGGCATAAGCGATACGACCATTTCTTTAGGCTTGTTAGAGTTAGAGGAGAAGGGCATAATTGAAATTACCAGAGATAGACCAACCCCGCCTAATTTCTCTGATAGAAAAGCTAATGTATATAAAATTGTACCACTTCCGCAATTATAATAATTAATATTATAATTAAAGAAATGACAATACTTGTGTTAAGGTTAAATAATTAAACATATACGGTAAAGAACAAGCAGAACTATGGATGAATTTAATTACCAAGACATAATGGCTGAATTTTACTCTCGAATTTCTGAATTTGTGAGGAATCACAAAGACGTTGCAGCTGAATTAGATGAAAAATCACGTATTTTTGAAACTTTGAATATGGATGAAGGGGAGAAAAAGCGTATATTATTTGATTGGTTTATTTTTGACTGCAAAAGTGATGCGCTTTCAAAGAATCTTTTGAGGTATTTCTTAGACAATGAACCGTTAGATGAAAAAATTAAAGCTATTTATAGAGGTTTTTTGAGTAATGCTTATAGTGTTTTTGAAGTAAAAGCTTTACGAATTGGCAAAGAAGCAATTATTAATGATTTGACTAACGGTAAAGAATACAATGTTAAAGATACGACTTTTACAAAAAATATCCAAAAAGGAGAAATCGTTCTATTAAGAGTGCTACCTATCCATGGCTATTATATTCTAACGGGAATAGGCCATGTTTTTCCGGAGAAAACCGCTTCAATGACTAAGCTATTTTTTAAAAGTCATAAAACACCACAAGGAAAATCATCTCTTAACCCCTTAGACATTTGTAAAATGTTTTTCGCTCAAGAACAGAGAGAAAAACTTCCTCCGGAAGAACGATTAAAGCTTTTTTGCCGGGAAGCAGATCTTGAGCCAAAATATATTGAACAAATGATAAATAAACTTGAAAAACGAGCAAAAATTAAAGGTAGAAATAGTGATATTATTAAGGATGTTTTTAACAAAATAAAACCTTTCCCCGAATTTAATTCTCAAGAATTATCCCAAGCTTTTATTGATTTATGGAATAGTTTTATTGCCAAGAATGATCCTTCATCAATAATAGGGCCTACAGAAAATGTGCTTATCCATGCTTGTATGGGCTATATGCAGTCAAAAGTTAATCCTGATAACTATAAGGATATTAAAAAGCTTGAAGCTAAAGCTGACAAAGTAAATGATGAATGGCTTAATTCGCCAAAAGAAGAATTAGGGGGAAAAACTCCTGTAGAGGCGATTTTGGAAGAGCGCCAAAACTTAGGAAATCCTTGCAAAAAAGTAGGGTTTTTGGCTGAGTTTAATAAGCTTGAACCAGGCGCTGATATTCTAAAGCAAGCTGAGGATCTATTTTATAAAGGCATGGAATGCCTTAAGAAAAACAAACCTGCTGACGCTATAGAAGCCTATAAGGCTTATTGCGTTTTAAATTCCAAAAATCATGTTGTCTGGTGCAATATGGGGCTTGCGCATGGTTTGCTTTTAGATAAAAAAAAGTCTATAGAGTGTTTTAAAAAAGCTTTGGAAATTAAGCCTGACTACAAAATGGCCAAAAATAATTTAAGAATTGCTAAAAACACGACTAAAAAAGATATGGAACGTATGGCTAGAGAACATAGGGTAATTTTCAATAAAAGTTCGAGAAAAATAGACCGCAATAATAAAGGTAATCGAAGAATTGTTAAAAATAAATTTGACAATGCATGATGTATATTTTATATGAAGGTGAAAAATATGAGCACATTGCGGTATAAAGGGGGCACCTTTTCTTAAAAAGTAAATAAAAAAATGTCCTAATACTGCAATCTAAAGTATATCCGTAATTTTTGCGATACGAAAACTTCAAAATTTTATGAATTTGAAATAAGTAATAGCAGAAAATCGAATCAGTAATGCAAAATATCTTTAAAACTTTATCTAAAATCACTCGAAAATTATTCCAGGATACATCCCGTTTAAATTTGCCTTACTAGGCTTGGGTTTTTTGGCGGATTTCGGAAAATCACTGTTCTTTAAGGCCGTTTTCTGAAGAAAAATCTTGAATTTGACTAAAAAATGCTTTGCTAGATTAGATTTTTTGAGTAAGATGTGTCCTGATGAAAATTAGATGTTGTGTTTCTTAATTTTGTAGTTTGAAGGAAAAGATTTAGCTAAAGCGTCTGGTAAGATCTTGTATCAAATTGATGAGAAGGATAAAAAGGAGCGGTTTATGAATCAAGAAATTTACGAGGAACTCAAAAAGATAGCACGGACGCAAAAAGTAACTTACTACGCTGTCGTGGGTCGGATAATCGGTTTAGATATGGGTAATCCATCAGATAGGAATAAAATTGCAGAAATACTCGATGAAATTAACTATCATGAACACAAGAACGAACGCCCAATGCTTTCAGCGGTTGTAATTCGTCAAGATATCAACATGCCTGGGGAAGGATTTTTTAAATGTGCTCGGGATATAGGCAAGAACTGGAAAGGCGACAATGTAAGTTTTTGGGCTCATGAGCTAACAATTGTTCATAACTATTGGCAATCAGATTAATAGAACTTTTATGCACCCTAGCCTCATAGTAAAAAGGAGTCACCTATTGATATAAAAGTCAAGTAAGGATAAAGGTCCCCCATTAAAAATTAATTATTCTCCAAAAATCAAACATATAAAAAACAGAACACAACTTATTATCTTAAGAAGCTTCGGAATATACCGAACTTCAGTCACCTATTGGCTGCGTTGAATTATTATCAACCAGCATGATAATATCGGAAACGATTCCCCGCTAATCAACTCCACGAAGCTGCCTTAATGGCACTTCAGACCCCAGAGAGCGCAGAAATCGCGTGTGTCCGGATAACATCATTCTTCTTTATAAAGAACTTTCTTTTATCTTTTAAAACATGATATACGGCTTTAAGCATATCTCTTGCACACGCTACCTTTGCCGTATTATAACTTTTCCTTTGTTTTATTCGCTCATGTTTTTTAGCAATACTAGGCATAGCATGTATGAAATGTATAGAATTTTCAAGCAATATCCATTGGAGATTTTTACATCTGTTTTTACTAAGCGGGCCACGTCTGCAAGTATTAGCACTTTGGTGTACACTGGGGGCAAGGCCGGCATAAGAACATAATCTATTAAAATTTTTAAATCGAGATATGTCTGCAATTTCAGTTTTTATTAATGCTGCGCTAAAGAAGCCAATTCCGGGAATAGATATTAAATTAAGTATATCCTGATCCGTTATTAATCGTTTTTCTAAATTTTTACGATAGCCCCATAGTTTCTCCCAGTACCATTTCAATTGTTCAATATATTTATTAACCAATGAATGGTATCCGGTAGGTATAGAAGTAAAGTCGATATTATCAAGCGCTTTATTCGTTGTGAAATCACCAGTTGCTTGCATTCCTAATTTATCCAATAAAGCCTTTAGCCTAAAGATTGCCTTAGACCTATCTTTGATGAGATTCATTCGATAACGTAAAGACTCTTTGAGCTCACGAGTTTCTTTATCGGCAATGTGTACTGATGGCAAATAACCTTTACGCAGGATATCAGCTATAAGCCTAGCATCTATTTTATCAGTCTTTTTGTTACGTTTAGCGAAAGCTTTAAGCTCGTAAGAGTTAGCAAGATAAACTTTATCAGCATATTCTTCGGCTAAATCAACGAAGAAATACCAGTTATAGGTTGCTTCAACAGCCAAGGTGAAGGGTTTAGTGATGCTTTGAAAATATTCCTTTAACACTCCTAATTCGTTTGATATACTCTTACTAGATATTTTTTTACCTTGTTCATTCATAATATAAAACCAAGAACGTTCTTTGTGTAAATCGACTCCTACGTAATTCATGGCGGTTACCTCCTTCAATTAACGTGGTACCCTGTTGTACCAGCGTTCAAAATTGTTTAACGTGGTATATATTATATACCAGCGTTCTGAGGAACCGCCTACTTTTATAAAATAGGTTTATATCTCATATTATCAACTCCCTTTTCCCAACAACTATGTCTTTGCGGTTAAAAGCAAATACTATTCTTCTAGCAGGTTATGTCAAGGTGTTTTGCTTTCATGTTTATGAGGCCTAAATATATATGAAGGGATTATTAACTAAGTTAAGTGCACATCGGGTGTGCAAGGAAAATAGACGTCTTATAAAGGTACACCTTACTTTTTCTCCTCCGCTAAATCCGCCTTTTTTCTAACTTTTAAAACCTAATCATTCGACATCATATAGTCAACAACTCTATCGCTAACTCCATGCTCTTTTAAGTAAGTGATAACTTCTGAGCTTAGAGTATAGACGGAATTAGTCCTTTGAATTTCGCCAA
>JAVCBZ010000061.1 GCA_030765735.1 Candidatus Susulua stagnicola
ACTTTAGAATAAAACCACTTAATAAACTAACCAACCTCTTTTTCTAATTTCTTTAAGATTGAAAGAGCCAAATAAGAAGTACCAGTAACAATTATAGCAGCGCTAAAATATCCACAGCCAACAGCTAGCCCAATCGCCGCACTAATCCAAATACTTGCCGCTGTAGTTAGCCCACGAATTCCTTCTTTACTTCTTATGATCGTACCTGCGCCAAGAAAACCTACTCCTGTAACCACTCCAGCGGCAATTCTCCCAGGATCAATAGAACATCCATCTTCTTTAAACATATAATAAATATAAAGAGAAGTTAGCATTATTAAAGTTGACCCAACAGTAACTAGAATGTGGGTTCTTAACCCAGCGCTAACGCCTTTTTTCTCGCGCTCTAAACCAATTACTCCGCCCAAAATAACGGCTAAAATTACTCGTATTGTTGTAGAAAATAAAGTTATCATCTTAATTAGCTTGGACTTTTAAATTCATAGCACTCTTTTTCCCTTTAATATTATACAGGTAAAAGCCTAATCCTGCAACTATTGCTGCATTATCACCTGAATACTCTAAAGGCGCAAGAAAAACTTTTATTCCTTTTTCTGCTTCATCCTCAAGGCGTCTCCGTAAATATTTGTTAGCAACGACTCCTCCTCCGCAAACAACTCTCTTCATCTTAAACTTGTTCTTTGCCTCTAAAATAGTACTTATAATTGTCTCTAAGGCTACATATTGGAAAGAAGAAATAAGCCTTTTTTTCATCTCTAGTTTTAAAGGGCCTTTTTTCTCTATTTCTTTCTTCTTATAAATAAGAGCAGTTTTAATGCCACTAAAACTTAAATCAAGACCTATCTTCCCACATTTAAATTTAAAATCATTCTTATATTCATCTTTAAAAAGTTTATCAATGATTGGTCCACCTGGATAACCTAAATTATAAGCTTTAGCTATTTTATCAAAAGTTTCTCCACAAGCATCATCACGAGTCTGTCCCAAAATTTTTATTCTATTAAAATCATCTACTTGGCAAATCTCAGTATGACCCCCTGATATTATTACTCCTAAAAAAGGAAACTTTAATTTATTTGAATAATTTAGGAAAGGAGCAAATAAATGAGCATGAAGATGGTTAACACCAACAAATGGTTTTTTTAAAGCCACAGAAAGCGCTTTGGCAAAATTAAGCCCAACAACTAATGCCCCACCTAAACCAGGCTTATAGGTTACAGCGATCAAATCTAACTTTTCTAGAGATATTTTCGCTTCTTTGCTAGCAGCAGCTAAAACTTTATCAATATTGTTAAGGTGAGCTCGAGTAGCTATTTCTGGTATTACCCCACCATATCTTTTATGTTCTTTTAAAGAAGATAAAGTTACATTGGAAAGTACTTGATACTTATTTAAAATTGCGCAAGAGGTTTCATCGCAAGAAGTTTCGATACCTAAAGTATACATATTTTATATTATTGTAGGGTCAGGGCTGGGCCTACCGTTTCAATATAAGGATACCTTTAACCAAGTCCAAAGCTCTCACTATCTGGTTATCCTTTTTGTAATCAAATTCTTTTTTCTTATCTAAATCCTCAAAAACATCTTCTTCTGTTTTCTCAACATTCTCTTTAGGAATTATAATATCTGGTTCGATGCCTTTCTCGTGAATACTCTCACCATTTGGCGTATAATATTTAGAAGTTGTAAGACGCATGGCTGATCCGTCAGACAAAGGAAGTATTGTTTGTACAGACCCTTTTCCAAAGGTTGTTTCCCCAATTAAAACTGCCCGATTATTTTCTCTTAAAGCTGCAGCAAGAATCTCACTTGCTGAAGCACTACCCTTATTTACTAATACCACTATAGGAATATTTAAATACTTTTTACCAAAAAATTCTGATCTATATATCCTTTTTTCTTCGTTTCTTGAATCAGTAGATACAACTACTTCCCCATTACTTAAAAACTTACTTGATATATCAATGGATGAATTAAGCAATCCTCCAGGATTATTCCGTACATCAATGATCAAGGCTTCTAACCCTTCTTTATCTAATTTCTCTAAAGCTTTACTCAAATCTTTAGAGGTAGACTCTCTAAACTCTCCTATTTTTACATAACCAACACCATCTTCTAAAATCATTGGTCTTTTTATGTCTTTTATTTTTATTATTCCTCTTACAATAGTTATATCCTCAACTTTTCTGCTCTCATCTCGTACAACAGTTAAGATAACCTTAGTTCCAGGATCACCACGTAATTGTTTAACTGCACCATTTAAAGTAATATCCTTGGTCATTTCACCATCTATTTTTATAATAATATCTCCAGCTTCAATCCCAGCTTTCCATGCTGGTGTATCTTCAATTGGAGAAATAATAGTAAGAAGACCATGTTTCATAGTAATTTCAATTCCTAAACCTCCAAATTTTCCTTCAGTCTCTACAAGAAGATTCTTATAATCATCAGGAGTTAAAAATTGACTGTAAGGATCTAAAGAAAGAGCTATCCCTCTCATAGCTCCATAAATCAAATCTTCAGCAGTTTCTTCCTCTACATATTTACTTTCAATGAGTACTAATCCTTCAGCAAATATTTCAAGTTCTCGATATAATTCATCTTTGTCTTTACCAAAAGATAGTCCTACTTGGTATGAAGAAATAATTACTGCTAAAATTACTATAAAAACAATAGATCTTCTTTTCATTTCTCAATCCTCCTTTTTAACATTTCTTTTGCCACTTGGGGATTAGCATTACCTCTGCTTTTTTTCATTACTTGACCAACAAGAAACATTATTGCTTGTTCCTTGCCTTCTAAATATTCTTTAACTGGCTTAGGATTTTCTTTAATGGTCTCTTGAATAAATAGACTTAGTTGATCTTCCCCAGAAACTTGGACAAGATTTTCTTTTTCAATAATATCATCAATATCTCTGTTGGTAGTAATGCTTAAAGAAAGAACTTTCTTGACTGCTAAATTATTTAATTTCTTTTCAGCAAAATATTTTACTATCTGAGCAAATTTTTGTGGAGATATTTTTACCGAGTCAAATCCTTCCTCTAAAGTATTTACTTGTTCCAAAAACGCTCCTAGGAGCCAATTAGATAATTCTTGAGATTTAGAATATTTTCTATTAGCTTCTTCAAAAAAATTAGCTAACCATGGATCAGAAAGAATTATATCTATTTCTTTTTGATTAATTTTATATTCTTTGATGAATCTCTCTTTCTTCTCTATTGGTAATTCTCCAATCAAAGATTTTTCGTGTTTGATAAGCTCATCAGGAACAGAAAAGTCTAAGAGATCAGGTTCAGGAAAATAACGATAATCATGAGCCTGTTCTTTAGTACGCATAAGCACTGTTTTCAAATTATCAACATCCCATAACCTAGTCTCTTGAATTACTTTTTCTCCTGATTCTATCACCTTAGCTTGGCGTTTAGCTTCAAACTCTAAAGCAGCTTTGACACCTCTAAAACTATTCATATTCTTTAATTCAACTCTTGTCCCTAATTTATCTCCTTTTTTGCGTAAAGAAATATTAGCATCACAGCGCAGAGAACCCTTTTCCATGTCGCAATCAGAAGCACCAACATATTGAATAACTAATTTTAAATAAGTTAAATAATCAAAAGCTTCTTCAGGGCTTCTTATGTCCGGTTCAGAAACAATTTCCAATAATGGCGTACCAGTACGATTAAAATCTACCCATGAACAATTATTTTTATGAATAAGTTTGCCAGCATCTTCTTCCATATGCACTCTATTTATATTTACCTTCTTACCTGATGGAAGCTCTAAAACCCCTTCCTCCCCTAAAGGCATTTTATATTGAGAAATCTGATAGCCTTTAGGCAAATCAGGATAAAAATAATTTTTACGTTCAAAATATATAGAATTATTAATTCTGCATTTTAGGGCTAAAGAAACTCTTACCGCTACCTCCAAAACTTTCTTGTTGAAAACTGGTAAAACTCCTGGATAACCACAACAAACAGGACAAATATTAGTATTAGGTGGGCTTTGAAATTCTGTAGAACAAGAACAAAATATCTTTGACTTTGTTTTTACTTGTGTATGAACCTCAAGACCAATTACAATTTCAAAATTACTCATAACTAATCCTTGGTATTTCTTTATGAAACTCAGTACACTTTTGGAAAGCTGAACCTAATCCTATAAGCGTCTCTTCATCAAACTCTTTTCCTATTAGCTGTGCTCCTATTGGTAATTTTTCAGAAGAAAATCCACAAGGAAAAGAAACAGCTGGCAAACCAGCTAAATTTGTAGAAATAGTATAAATATCTGATAAATACATGCTCAAAGGATTACTAGTTTTTTCTCCAATTTTAAAAGCAGTTGTTGGAGATGTTGGAGTAAGAAGAACGTCAACTTTTTTAAAAGCCTGATCAAAATCTTTTCTAATTAAAGTTCTAGCCTTAAGAGCTTTTAAATAATAGGCATCATAATACCCGCTAGAAAGACTATAAGTACCTAAAAAAATCCTTCGCTTTGCTTCATCTCCAAAACCTTTACCTCTAGAATTAGTATAAAGTTCTTCTAAGCTCTCACCCTTTTCTCTTAAGCCATACTTAACCCCATCAAACCTTTGCAAATTTGAACTCGCTTCAGAAGAAGCAATAATATAATAAGTAGCTACAGCATACTCAGTATGAGGTAAGCTGACTTCAATTATTTCTGCTCCTTTCTCTTTAAAAATGTTTTTAGCTTTTTCAACTACAGTTTTAACTTCCTCATTTAGCCCTTGACCAAAATATTCTTTAGGTATCCCTATTCTTAACCCTTTGATATCATTATTCAAGGCTTTAGTAAAATCAGGAACATCTAGAAAAGCTGAAGTTGAATCTTTATCATCATGCCCACAAATGATATTAAGAAGATGAGCACAATCAATAAAATTAGTAGTGATCGGTCCAATCTGATCTAAACTTGAACCAAAAGCAACTAAACCAAAACGTGAAATTCGACCATAAGTAGGTTTGAAACCTACTACCCCACAAAGACAAGCTGGCTGACGAATTGAACCTCCAGTATCTGAACCTAAGGAAAAAGGGACTAACCTTGCTGCTACGGCTGCTGCAGAACCACCACTTGAACCACCAACAACTCTCGTTGTATCCCAAGGATTTTTTGTTGGCCCATAACAAGAATTTTCTGTTGACGAGCCAAAAGCAAATTCATCCATGTTGGTAGTTCCAATAATATTTAATCCCGCATTTTTTAACCTCTTTATTACCTCAGCATCATAAACTGCTACATGACTAGCTAAAATTTTAGAAGCACAAGTAATCTTTTTTCCTTTTATGCAAATATTATCTTTTATAGCAATTGGCAATCCTGAAAGAGTAGACCCTCCCTCTCCTTTAATTGGTTGGTCATAATCTTCAACAAAACTACCTAAAGCAGGGTCAATTTTCTTTATCCTACTTTTAAAGAAAGAAAAAACCTCTTCTTTGTTCAGCTCTTGATTTTTTATTCTTTCTGCTAGTTGGCTACCATTAATATTAATTAAATCTTCCATTTACCTCATTAGAAGTTTTGTTTTTTTCTTCAACCCCGATACTTCTAACGGGGTTTATTCAACAACCTTGGGAGTTTTAAAATAACCATTTTCTAAAGATGGGGAATTTTTTAATATTTCCTCTCGACAATCAGAAGGCACAACCTTATCCTCACGAAAAACATCCCTAGCAATATGAGCTCCTCTTGAAGGTTGGACTCCTTCTACATCTAATTCTTTTAGTTTATCAATGTAACCAATTATCTTAGAAAATTGCTCTTCTAAAGAAGTTTCTTGCTCAGAAACTATTTTTATCTTAGCTAAATTAGCTACATATTTTACATCTTTTCTATCAGCCACAAATCTCCTTTTATTTTAAAATTATACCACCGACTATCTAAAAATCTATTACTTTCCCTCAAACTTTTTTGTTTTTTACTTCTTTCTACGAAGAATGCAATTTGCCTCTAAAAAGAGTAAGCTCCAAGAATGTCTGAAGTCGTCGAGAACGACTAGGCCGTCTTAATTTTTTTAATGCCTTAGCCTCAATTTGTCGTATACGTTCACGAGTAACTTTAAAAATGGTTCCCACTTCTTCCAAAGTTTTAGGGCTACCATCTTCAAGCCCAAACCTTAGAACTAAAATATTTCTCTCACGTTCAGTTAAGCTGTCCATAGCCTGACCTAATTCTTCTTTAAGCATAGAAAACACAGTAGCATTAGCTGGTGATACCGCTTTTTTATCTTCAATGAAATCACCAAAAGAAGTGTCCCCATCATCACCAATTGGTGTATGGATAGATATCGGTTGTTGAGACACTTTCATGATATCTTTTATCTTGTTAACCGGAAGTTTTAATTCTTTAGACAATTCTTCTGGGGTAGGCTCTTTCCCTTTTTCTTGAATAAAAAGCCGTGAAATCCTAATTATCTTATTAATAGTCTCAGTCATGTGTACAGGAATTCTAATAGTCCTAGCTTGATCAGCAATAGCTCGAGTTATTGCTTGTCTTATCCACCAAGTTGCATAGGTAGAAAATTTATATCCTCGTTTGTACTCAAACTTTTCTACTGCCTTAATAAGACCAATATTGCCCTCTTGAATTAAATCAAGAAAAGAAAGATCTCTGTTTACATATTTTTTAGCTATGCTAACCACTAATCGTAAATTTGCTTCAACAAGCGTACTCTTGGCTTGGTTATAAAGAAAAGCTTTGTGAAGAATTGCTCTCATCTTGTCCCTTGGTGCTTCTTTGTCAAAGCCTAATTCTCTTAATAATTTATTTCTTTCTTTTGTCAAAGATCTCTTCTCAGTAACTTTCTTTTTACCTTTAGTTTTAATTTTTTCAATTTTTCTTCTTAATTTTTCAGATTCTCTAACAATATTCCTTGTTTTAGCAATGATTTTCTCAATAATGCCAATTGTAAAATTGAATTCTTTTAAAACATCTGTCTGGCTTTCAATTTTCTTAATTCTTGATAACTTACCATAAAGTTTCTTGATCCTTTGAACCTCTTTTTCTTTATTTTTAATTTCACCCTTAACAAAATCATCAGGATTAAGCAAATCTTTTATTAACTGCTTAGATATATGTATAAAAGTATTCCTGGCTATGCCAGTAGAAAATACTTCCTCCCGTAAAGTTTCTTCAGTATCTTCAATTCTTTTTGCTAATTTTATCTCTTCCTCGCGAGTAAGCAAAGGAATCTGGCCCATCTGTTTTAAATACATCTTAACCGGATCATCTATCGGTTGTGTTGTAGTTGTGCTTTGTTTTTTATTTTCCTTCTCCCATTCTGGAACCTCTTGAGTTTCTAAAACACTTATGTCCTTACTATCTAATTGCTCAAAAATAGTATCCAAATCCTTAGCGTTTACTATATCTTCGGAGAGAAAATGATTTATCTCATCATAAGTAAGGTATCCTTTTTTCTTCCCCAAATCTGCTAATTGCTTAATACTTCTTTCTAAAAGTTTTTTCTTAACCATTCCTTACCTCACTATTAATTCGACTATATTCTTTCATTAATTCTTTCACCTTCGCCTTATCACCTTTTGCTTCAAATTCTTTTATCTGAATTTTTAATTTTCTTTTAACTCCTAAAGCAGCTTGTTTATGAAGCTTCACCAAGCTTTCCTTAAATAATTCCTTATCTAGTGCAATATCATCATCTAAGGAAATTCGAGAAATAAAACCACTAATTTCCTTATCTGTCACCTTACTTAATAATTTTTGTATTGATACATCTTTCTCTTTGGAATAATTATCAAAAAGAAATGACACAGTTTTTTGAGCTAATTGTGATTGAAAATACTCTGATTTTAAATTCTTTCTTGCTATAGAAAATGCCTTAAAATTAGTAAACATAAATTTAAGCAAAACTTTTTCAGTAACTGCTAAGGGTTTATTATCTAAATTTATTTTTTTTTCTTGGTAAGCATTATCTAATGCCTTCCTGTTATTAAAGCCACTTTTTTTAAAAAAACTATTACGAAATTCTGCAATCACAATTTCTTCTTTAATATTCAAATCATTAGCAAGTTTTTTAATATATTCATACTTTTGAATCTCACTATTAAGCTTACTCAAAGTAATCAACATCTCCTTAACAATATTTGTTTTACCTTCTATAGATTTATTATCGTAAAATTCTTTTAAGCTATCTAATTTATAATCAAAAAAATCAAGCTTTTCATCTAGCAATTTCATAAAAACTTCTTTGCCGTTTTTATGGACTAAAGAGTCTGGATCATATCCCTTA
The DNA here is from genome assembly GCA_030765735.1 of Candidatus Susulua stagnicola. GTDB lineage: Bacteria > Omnitrophota > Gorgyraeia > Duberdicusellales > 4484-171 > Susulua > Susulua stagnicola. Next base: position 8,270 of record JAVCBZ010000061.1, read on the forward strand.
GGTAGGCGCACAATTTTAGCTTTTAAATTATTTTCAATAATTAAATCTATTGATCGTGTTGTGGCAGCTTGTCCAGCCTTATCAGAATCATAAACTAAAACTATGCAAGAAGTGTACCTTTTTATCAAACGAATCTGCTCAGAGGTAAGTGCTGTCCCTAAAGAAGCTGCTATATTTCCTACCCCCCTCATAAAAGGCGTAATCATATCTAGATAACCTTCAACTACAATTATATTATCCTTTTTAACAATTTCTTCCTTGGAGAAGTTAAGACCATATAAATGGTCTCTCTTGCTATAAATACTGCTTTCTAAAGAATTAATATACTTAGGAGAATTTGGTATATCTTCCCAGGTTCTTGCTCCAAACCCAACAACACGCTTGCGAATATCAAAAATTGGAAAAATAACCCTATTTATAAAAAGATCACGAAAACTTCCTCGAGTTGAAGTAACCAAAGATGCTTTTTCCAAAACTTCTAAGGTAAAATTTGCTTTACGCATATGCTGAATAAGAGAATTATGCCCTGGAGCAAACCCAAGATTAAATTTATCAATTGTCTCTGGACCAATTCCTCTTTTTGCTAAATAGGAACGAACTGGCTGACACTCTTTATTCTCTTTTAAAACATTATGAAAAAAACAAGCTGCTTCGTTAATAACTTCATAAAGAAAATTCTTATTTTTACTACTCTTACCTTGCTGTTGAGGCATAACCATACCTAATTTGTCCCCTAATATTTCTACAGCTTCTGGAAAAGTTACTTTTTCAATAAGAGTCAAAAACTGAAAAATACCTCCACCTTCGCCACACCCAAAACAATGAAAAATTTGCTTTTGGGGGCTGACAACAAAAGAAGGGGTCTTCTCACCATGAAAAGGACACACAGCCTTAAAATTTCTACCAGCTTTCTTCAAAGGTATATAGCCAGAAATTAACTCTACAATATCTGTCCGGGATTGAACTTCTTCTATAAATTGTTGAGGAATCATAATTGTAAAAATAAAATGATAAGCAATAAATGATAATCAAGAAATAAAAATCAAATTTTCTTCCTCTAAATTACCAATTATAAAATATAACTGTGAATTTATTTATTTCGTTTGAATCTTCGAAACCCTGAAAATTCGTAAATCTTAATTTTTTCCTTACTCTCGATATAATCAAGCATAATATTAATACCCAAGCTATCAGAAGCAATATGTGAAGCAAAAATTACATTTATCTTGGATTCTTTACACTTATTAAAGTGTTCTTCGGATTGATGCATAGCAATTATAGTATCAACTCCTTTAGCAGCAAGCTCTTTGTAAATGCCCTTTGGACCTTCGGTGCCTCCAGTAAACTCAAGATGAATATTCCTACAACGAGATTTCTTATTCCCTAATACTATTTGAGGAGGATTATTATTTTTTGCCGCATCAATATACTCAGGAATATTTTGAAGAATATCACTTATATTGCCTAAAGAAGTAGGTTTAACCTTATCTATTTTTTTTCTCAAGTATTGATAAGCAAGATTATCGCAAGGCGTATGGGCACACATAAAATCTATATTAAGTAATTTAGCTATATCAACACTTCTTGCATGATTTGCTGCGCTTACTCGTCTGGCAACTTGCGATTTTCTCTCTTGAAGAAGTTCTTCACAAACCCCTAAAGCTATTCCTTCGTTAGCAAAAACATCAACCTGTAAATCCATTACATCATAGAATTTAGCATACGCTCGACCTTGAGGATGATGAGATACTACTAAATCTATTTTTTCTCCCTTTTCTCTCAATCTATCAACAAGGACTAATTCTCCACCATCAACATCAATCCCAACAATCATAGATTTTATATTTTTTGTTAAATCACCAGTAAGAATACGAGTATCAGCAAAAGGATTAAATAATACATCTTGATCAAATAACTCTTTATCTCTATTAGATAATTCTTCGAAATTCTTTTTATTTTCCTTAAGAATTATTTCAATTTCTTTAAAATTACGAACATCAGAATCAATGCCTTTTTTTACTATTTCTTGATAAAGGTTTTTCAGCTTCATAGTACTTAACTACCTCCTTATTTATTAATATCTTAAAATTAGTTTTACTATAAACGTTAAAAGCCATTATATAAATTTTAGGCCCAATATTTTTAAATATACTATAAGATATACTATGACAAAAACGCTTTGAGTCAAGAGGAGATAAGTACAATGAGAATAAAATTATACTCCCTATGAAAGACGCCCTAAAAGCTCCTAAAAAGAACAATAACCATCTTTTTTTTAAAGGTAAATCTTCTTTTTTAAAGAAGAAAGTCCCTATCAACCTAACTACAGCAAAAATTAATCGTATTCCTAGGAAAATTAAAAGAAAAGAAAAAAATAAAAAATATTCTTTGCTTAAAAAGTGTACTTTATTACTTATTTTGTCTGCTAATGAAGAATAATAATGAAAAGCAAAAAAGGCTCCCAAAAGAAGTCCTGTCAATTTAAAGCTTTCAGATACAATACCTCGAGAAATTGAGATGTAAACAACTCTTAGACAAAGAATTAAAAAAAATAAATCTATAAAAGTCTGACTTCCAAATATTTCCATTTTTAAGCGTAAGTAGTATATAGCATATGCGCTAAATTTTGTCAAGGAAACCTTCGAAAACCCTATATTATTTTAAACATTTTCAACCTCTTTCATTAAAAGGACTTTTCGACGCCAAACACCAATAAAAACGGTAAACATATTGATACTTCGACATTAGCTCAGTACCAACCCTGAGCAAGCCTTAGGCTAAAAGCCCAAGACGCGTCGAACGGGTTGATTTTTAGAGATGTTTATGGTAAGTTGAAATCGATGAAAATACAGAATAATTGTTTATATGAATAAAGAAACCTTTGCTATAGCTTTTAGTGAAAGAGAACGAACAGGAGCAATTAAAGAAATCTCTTTAAAAATAAAGCTAATTTTTCCTAAAAAAATAAATTTTCTTATCCTTTTGTTCACTCCAGGCTATAATCCTAAAAACCTTTTAGAAACAATACGTCTTACTTTAAACCCTGAAAAAATACTAGGTTTAAGTTCGCCATTTTTAATTTTTGAAAACAGAATTATTTCTAAAGGAGTTGTGGCTTGTTGCATAAACAAAGAAAGCATGGAATTATATGAAACATTTTCTAAGGGGGCTAACCCTCAAGAAATTGAACTATTTCTAACTTCTTCATTTAAAAAATTAAAGAAAAAAAACTTTTCTTTTTTCTCTTTTATTTCTTCTCAAGTTGATCCTAACAATTATATTAGAGGAGTAGAGATGTCTTTGGGCAAATTTTCTAATATTCTAGGTTTTGGTTTTTCAAGACAATACTCCTCTAATACCTCTCAAATTATAAATGCCACCCCTTGTAATGGCTTAACTAATCTCGCTATTAAAGGTCTCGAAATACACTCACTAAGATTAGGAGGATATGTGCCCTTAGGAAAACCCTTTACGATCACTAAATCTGCAACCAATAGAAATATTATCATGGAAATAAACAACCAGCCAGCAATAAACATTTATAAACATTACCTACAAGAAAAATTTAGTATTTTTATAAAAAATCATCTTTTTTCTTTTTACCCCTTAGGAATAAATACTAATGGCACTTTAAGGCTAATTAATATTGTTGACTGTCTTGAAGACGGATCTTTAATGTGTATAGGAAAAATAAGAAAAAAAGAATCTGGACACATCATGTTTCTTGATTCCTCTCTTTTCATAGAAAACTTAAAAACCACACTAGCCCCCTTAAGAAACAATGGACAAACATTAATTTTTATTATAAACTCTTTAACAAGAAAAAAAACCTTAGGCGAAGAGGCTAAAAAAGAAATATCAGCTATAAAAAAAACTTTAGGAAACCAATCAAAAGTTATTGGTCTTTATGCTGATTACTCTTTTTTCTCCGACAAAGAAGAAGAAGATATTAATATAGAAACCGGCAATCTTATTTTAACTATGTGGGAGTGACATGTTAAAAAAAATATTACCTATTGACCCTTTAGTCGCTTTAATTTTTATATTTTTTGCTATAATATCATTTCTTATATTTTATATTCTTAACAAATTACAAAGTATAACTAATTTAAGGAAAGACCTTAGCCGTGCCAATAAAACTATTGACAGTTTAGATCAACAAGCAAAATTAATTATAAAAAGTGATATGGAATTGAAACTATCTCAGCAAGAAATGGAAAGTGAACTCACCAAATTAACATTAATAAAAAATTTGCTTCTCTCGGCTAGCTATACTTTAGAAAAAGATAAAATCTATTCCTCAATAAATAAAGAGATAATAAATGCTTTGGGCTTTAAAAAATGTCTGATATTAGATTTCTCTGAAATTAAAGAAAAGGTTAATATTGGTTTCACTGCTTCTGAAGCTGAATCATTTAAAGAAATTTTTGAACATAAAAAAGAATTATTAAAAAGTGTTTATCTTCTCCGTTCAAATTCTGAAATTTATAAAGATATATTCCCAGAAGCTCCAGCTAAAAATATCCTTATCGCACCAATAAAGGCCAGAGAATCAATCTATGCTATTTTTATAGTATCTGATCTTAATTTGCATGCTGAAATTAGAAAATCTGAAGAAGAAACTTTTCTGATTGTATGCATGTATCTTAGCCAGTGCCTTGATAATATCCGTTTATTTGAAGACATATATCATACCAAAGACAATCTAGAGAGAAAAATTAAAGAACGGACTAACGAACTTGTAAAAAGTTTAAGAGAAATTGAAGCTATAAGTAAAACTAAATCTGACTTTATTTCTAGTGTTTCTCATGAATTAAGAACCCCTCTTACATCAGTAAAAGGGTTCTCTTCTCTATTAGTTGATGAAAAATTTGGTAAATTGCCTGAAGAAGCCAGAAAAAGATTATTGAAAATAGACAAAAATGTAAATAGCCTTATGTCTATCGTTAATACTCTTTTAGATATTTCTCGTATAGAATCTGGAAAAATGGAGGTAAAAATTGCTCCATTTGAAATCACAAAATTAATCAAAGATGTTGCAGATTTTCTAAGCCCTCAAATTCAAGCTAAAAAATTGAATTTATCTTTTAGTCTTCCTCAAAACTTAACTGCTTATTTAGATAAAAATCTAATTGAAAGAGTATTGATTAACCTTATAAATAATGCTATAAAATTTACTCCTAGTGGTGGAAAAATAACTCTTAAGTGTATTCAGAAAGATAAACAAGCTATTATTTCTGTTTCCGATACTGGTTGTGGCATGGAAGCATCTGATTTAGAAAAAATATTCCAAGAATTTTTCAGAGCATCTCATCCTTCAATCACTCAAATAGAGGGTAGTGGCTTAGGACTTTCTTTAGTGAAAAAAATTATTGATACTCATAAAGAAAAAATATGGGTAGAGTCAAATCTAGGGAAAGGTACTACTCTCACCTTTACCTTAAGGATAATTTAAAATGTATAAATTAAAAATATTAATTATTGATGACAATCCTGACATCTTAGATCTTCTCGAAGTTACTTTACAAGATGAATTCGAATTAATAAAAGCTTCTTCGGGTAATGAAACTTTAGAAAAATTAAAAATTACTAAGCCTGATCTTCTAGTCTTAGATTATGTTCTCCCTGATATAACTGGCCCTGATATTTGTAAAATAATAAGAAAAGATCCTTTACTGTCAAATATCCCAATTCTTATGCTTACTGGCAAAGGTGAAGTAGAAGATAAGGTTGATGGGCTTGAAGCTGGTGCTGACGATTACATGTTGAAACCATTTAACCCTAAAGAATTAATAGCTCGGATAAGAATGCTTATACGTCGCTCTTCAGCAAATTTAGACGCAAGCCCTTTAACTCGATTACCAGGAAATGTTTCAATTAATAAAGAATTAATGGACAAAATACAAACTAAAGAAAGTTTTGCTGTGCTTTATGTTGATATTGATAATTTTAAAGCTGTCAACGATTACTATGGATTTGAAAAAGGAGATAACGTAATTAAAGAGACTGCCCGAATCCTTATTAACGCTATCCAAAAAAAAGGAACAACTAAAGACTTTGTAGGACACATTGGTGGCGATGATTTTGTGATTATCACGGCTCTTGAAAAAGCAGAAGAAATAGCAAAAAAAGTGATAACCGATTTTGATAATGTTTCCCCAACTTTTTTTGAAGAAAAAGACAGATTAAAAGGCTACATTGAAACAAAAGGACGTGATAGCCAAATTCATAAATTTGGCTTTCCAACTATTTCACTTGGAATAATCACTAATCTAAAAAAAGAATTTACTCATACTGCCCAAGTAAATTCCTTAGGAGCAGAAATAAAAAGTCTAGCCAAAAAATTCTCAGAAAGTAAATACATATTCGATAAAAGAAGTTCTTAATGAAAAGGATGAAGGATAAAGTTAAGAAATATTTTTTTATTTTTGCCTTTTACCTTTTTCCTTTAACCTTTATCCTTGAATTTGCGAGGGTGGCGAAATTGGCAGACGCACTAGCTTGAGGGGCTAACGGTAGCGATACCATAGGGGTTCAAGTCCCCTCCCTCGCATAGTTTTACTCAGCATAAGGGGACGGTTCTTCTTGCCCTATCCATCACCAGCACACCAAGTTATAAACACACCATTATAAATATTAAAATAATTGAAAGAAAAAGCCTTGCTATTACGTCTATATAGTAAAGAGGAGGTTTTTATGCCACGTCAAGCCAGAAAGGTCCCGTCAGAAGGATACCTACATATAATAAGCCGAGGGAATAACAAAAGGAAAGTTTTCCGCTATGAACGAGATAAAGAACAATATTATTTTTATCTTAAGATTTTAAAACAAAAGGAGAATATTGATATTTGCCACTATTGTCTTCTGAGCAACCATATACATCTTCTTGTAAAAGTCGGAGAAAAAAGTAATCTTTCTAAGTTTATGCAACGACTTAATCTTAAATACGTCTATTATCACCGCAGAAAGTATACTTATTGCGGTCACCTTTGGCAGGGTAGATTCCAATCAAAAATAATCAATAATGACCCTTATCTGGTACAATGTGGTAAATATATAGAACTAAATCCTATACGAGCCGGTATTGTTTCTTCTCCGGAAAACTATCTTTTTTCAAGCTATCGCTACTATGGATTTGGTCAAGAAGATTCACTAATCACCCCAAATCCTTTATACGAAGACTTAAACAAACAACAAGGAAAAAGACAGCGTATATATAGAAATCTAGTGATTGAAAAGGAAGATAAGGCATGAGGAGTAATAAAATAATTGTCTGTTCATAACAAACTGGGGTGTAATAAGTAAGGAGCGAGAGAACCGTCCCCTATTATTAAGCGAGCTCTAAATCTCCCCATAAAAATATCTTTTTGTCAAAAGCAACTAGCAACCCTTCAATAGGGAGACTGTCCTTAACCTCAATTAAAATCTTATCGATGTCTTTTATTTTCTTTATCCGGTTAGATATAGCAGTAGCAAAACCATCAGCAACAATTGCATCTTTAGCAACTACACTAACTAAATCAGCTTTACCAAAATTAAGACTATGCCCAAGAGCAGAAGACGATGAAGCAATCCCAAAGGCTTGGCTTCTTTTCTTTATTTTTAAATTAAGATTATTAATCTTAAACTTTTCTCCTAAATAAACTCCTATAATTTTATCTTGATTAATTTTTAGAAAGATGTCTCCACCATTTTCTATGATAAGCTCTGGAGAATAATCTAACAGCTCCTCTCCTACATATTTAGCAATTGCTCCAGCAACAGCAGAAAAAGGACCAACCCTAGTATTTTTTGAACTCTTCAACATCTCTTCTATGATAAGTGGTGCTGACCAGTCGTTTTCCAAAGGAGAAAGTGAAGTTAAAAAACGAGGATTTTTTGTTATATATTTTTCTATTTGGTCATAGTACTTTACTAAAATACTTTGGGCTTTTTCCTTGGCAATCTCTTTATCACTACAAATCAAAAGATCACTCTCTTTATAAGAAATCTCTATTTTAAATTTAGATATAATTTGATTACGGTAAAATCTTTCTTCATACATATCTTTATTAGCGTTGGTGTTTTAAAATAACTATTCTCTTAAAAGATTCTTCTCTGTTTTGATTAATTTCTAAATAATTTTTATTTTCATGATCACAATTAATCTTTAAAAATTTATCCACACCATCAATATCAAATTTTAATTTAGAAGTCTTATAATGCATAGGAATAGTTATCTTAGGGTTAATATCTTTTACTAATTGACTTGCTTCAACTGCATCAATAGTAAAGGTTCCTCCTATTGGCACTAAAGCAACATCAATATCTTTAAAAAGGCTTAGCTCAATATCTTTTGTCCCTAAATCTCCAAAATGAACAATTTTCAACCCTTCAGCGTAAATAGTAAAAATTATATTCTCTCCCCGCAACCGACCATTGTCATTGTCATGATAGGACAGCATACCTTCAATGCTTATATCCTTTATCGAAGTCTTTGTTTCACTATCAATAACTAAAGTATTTTTAAAATCTTTAATATTATTATGATCATTATGTTGATGTGAAACAGTAACAACATCAGCTTTGCTATTTATAGGGTCATAGCTTAAAGCTCCATCATAGCTCCCAGATTCATAAGGATCAGTGATCACCTTAGTCTCTTGATTAGTCTCTAGCAAAAAACAAGAGTGCCCCAACCAATTTATCTTCATCGTCTCTTTTCTTCTTTTCTACTTATTAATTCTTCTAAAACATTTTGAGATATTCCAATATCAGCTATAAATATCTCACCACAAAGGCTAGGTCCTTGTTTTAAATAAAAGCCTAACTTAGAATCAATAAAACTCACTGTATAATCAGCTTTAATTGCTTGCCCTAAAATTATTCCTTGATCTGGGGATAAACCTGAAGGTATGTCACAAGATATTATTTTTTTCCCGCTTTCATTTATAAAACTAATAGTCTCTTTTAAAAAATTACTAAGCTCACCCTTTACCCCAACTCCTAAAATCCCTTCAAGAATAAAATCTCTATCTTCAAATAATTTTTTAATTTCACAAACATTATCGCTAAAAGAAATTATCTGACAGCCTATTTTTTCAAGAACTTCTCTTTGAAAAAAAGCTTCTGGCCCTAATTTTTTCTCTGAGACAATAGCCACTATTACATCATATCCCGAAGAAAAAAGTTTTCGGGCACAACTTAAAACATCAGCCCCATTGTTCCCTCTTCCTGATATAACAAGTACTTTTTTACCTAAATTTAATTTATCGATTATTTTAAAAAGATTACTTGAAGCATTCTCAATAAGTATTCTTCCATCTAAACCAATTTCTATAGCCATATCGTCTAGCTTTCGTAACTTAGTTACTGATGAACCCCTCATTTATTTCCTTTTTATAATATTTTACTTATCGCGGAGAGAAAAATATTGCTCTAGTGTTCTTCTTTGCCTTTTTTCTTGAATAAATCTAAAAATTTATCCTCGTATTCATTATAAACATTCCAACGATCAAGCTCATCCTTTAGCTTATTTGCTAAAGTCATGTCCTTTTCAGCACCTTTGAAAAGTTTCTCTATTTCTTGACGAGCTGACTGAGGTAATTTTGTATAAGCAGCTAAATCTTTTTTAATCTTATCAATGTCCTCGTCACTTAAAGGACTGTGCCCTTGAGTAGGGACTTCTCCCTTTAAATAACTTATTAATTTTTCTATTTCTTCTTCAATGAGCTTGCTTCGTGAAGCTATTGAAGAAAGATTTAAGTCTATTCCAAGATACTTACCAATCACTTCTAAAATACTTCTAGTTGCTTTAGGATTTTCAATTTGAACAGTATAAAAAGGAATCTCTCCTAATAAACATGCTCCTTTTATAGATTTTCTCTTACCTGCCCCTAAAATAATTCCATTAAGCCCGCTTATTTGACCTTCTTCTAAAACTTTTAAATTAAACTTACCTAAAGATTTTAAGACTTCCTCATGGGTTGCTGCTATCCACACCTTAGACTTACTCTTATGATCAATCGGTTCAGGCTTAGCAGCAAAAGTAAACATTTGGCTTACTTTATATTTCTTTACAAAATTAATAATCATTAAAGATAAGGCTTGAGCATATTCTAATGGTGGCTGGACTTCACCTAAAAAAAGAATAATGTCCGAATTCTTTTTACTTTTGTAATAGTAAAAAAAACCTGCTGGTATCTCAGGAATACTAAGAATACCCTTCTCTACAGATACTGCAGCCGGTTTAAAAAATTGCGAAGCTTGAAGCTTAGCAAAGGGCTTAAAGCTTAAAACCTCTTTTAGAAAAAGAGCAGCTCTATAGGCAACTTCTCCCATTCCCGGCCAAGCAGCAATAAAAACTGGATTCTTTAATTTAGGTGTTACTATTTCTTTAATCATTTGAATACTCTACCACAAGTCAAACAAAACACAAATAAAAAAACCCCACCATTAATCCGTTACAGGTGACCGCTATCAACCCTAATACACAGGTGGGCGCCGCATCCTTACCGCCTAGGCGATCAGAAATATTAGCTCCCTTTTAAGGGTGTTGGTTGTAGCGTATCTTACCTGCTATCGCGATAGGCAGGGTTATTTATACCTTTATTATAACACTACCTTTTTTCTCTATCAATATAACTCTTGCTCTAAAAATTTTACAGACAAAAGTATCTAGCGTAATTTTATATCCTCTTGCTTATTTAAGCTTTCCCTTATCTGGTTATGAAAACAATCAACCTCACTAGAAGTTAAAGTCTTCTCAGCGGATTGATAAAAAATTCTTAAAGTAAAAGCTTTGTGTCCCTGAATAATATCCTTGCCTTGATAAATATCCACAATAGTTAAACTAACTAAATAATTACTATTAGCTTTGACAAGCTTTTCTATCTCTTTAAATTTTATAGATTTTTTTACAGAAATGCTTATATCTCTTGATATCGTTGGGAAAGGACTAAAAATTTTATATTTCCTTTGGCCTCTACTCTTAACACAAGATAATAAATCTAATTGAGCAAAAAACAAATCTTCTTTTAAATCAAAATTATTTTTCTGTTGTCGATCTAGCTTCCCTAAAAATCCTAAATTACAATTCCCAACATTTACTTCTAAAGAATTGGTAAAATTATTTAAAGAACCTTCCTTAAATTCAAAATTATTAATATTAAGAAAGTTTAAAATCTTCTCTACAGCTCCTTTTAAAAAAAAGAAATCTCCTTCTTTACCGCTAGTAGCTAAAGCTAAAGTAGGTTTCTCTAAAAAACCTTTGTTCGACTTAGAATAAGTATCAGCTATTTCAAATAAATTTAAATTACCATAGTTACCTGTACCAATTGAGGCACGATTCAAATTATACTTTAAGCTTTTAGCCATCCCAAAAAATAGATTGCTCCTCAAAGCATTCTCTTGACTACGTAAAGGATTAATTAATTCTATAACATCCTTATCGTCTATCCTTAATTGTTCTTTTTCTTCTAGGCTATAGGTAATTATTTCTTTAAATCCTAATAAAGCTACAAAATTGGCTACTTCTCCTTTAAAATGATAATGCCCAGTTTGGTTAGATATAACTAAATTTCTTTTTAAAAATGGAATCTGGCTAGGTATCTTATCATACCCATAGATACGAGAAAATTCTTCGTATATATCAACTTCTCCCTTAACATCATAGCGAAATTTAGGAGGAAAAACTATTATTTTATCTTTTGATATATCCCTTACCTTAAAATCAAGATTTTCGAGAATTTTTTTTACCTTAGACTTAGAAGGTACTAAACCTAAATAATTAGCTAAGGAATTAAGACTTATCGTTATGCTCTTTTCTGCTAATTGAGGTTTTTTACCAACAATCTTATACCCCTTATTTTTTCCTCCACTTAATTCATTTATTAATTTAGCCGCCTCATAAGAAGCATACTCTAATAGGTGAGACGGAACTACTCGTTCAAAACGATAAGAAGATTCTGTATCTAAACCAGCAGCTCTTCTAGAACGTCTCACGGTCAAAGGAGAAAATACTGCTGCTTCAAGAAAAATATTCTTAGTTGTCGCAGTAACTTCTGTATTCTTGCCTCCGATAATTCCAGCTAAAGCAATTACTTTCTTGCTATCAGAAATTACTAAATTTTCTTTATCTAAGATTCTTTCTTTCCCATCAATACCTATCAACGACTCATTCTTTTTTGCTCTACGTATATAAATATTTCCTTCTAGTTTATCAGCATCAAACGCGTGCAAAGGATTACCCCACTTAAGCATAGAATAATTAGTAATATCAACAATATCATTCACTGAAGCAAAACCACAATTTAAGATTCGTTCTTGTAACCAAGGTTTAGATCTAGATACCTTTACTGCTTCTATCCTTCTGGCAATATAATAAGGACAGTCCTCTTTGTTTTCAATTATAATATCTCTTGTTATAAGAGATGGTTGTTTAGCTATCTTGGGATAACTAATTTTTAATCTCTTACCTAAAACAGCTGCTATTTCTCTAGCTATGCCTAGAATTGAAAGCCAATCATACCTATTGGTTGTAACTTCAACATCAAAAATCCAATCTGAGGCTTCTTTTTCTAAACTTTCAACCTCCATCCCGGCCATAGTAAGAAGAGACGCCAACTTTTTAGGTGAAATATCTACTTTTAAAAATTCTTGAATAAAATTTAAACTAAATCTCATTTTTTACCTCTAACTATAAAGAAAATTGCTTTAAAAATCTTAAATCATTTTCATAAAAAAGTCGGATATCATTAATTCCATATTTAAGCATGGCTATTCTTTCTACACCCATTCCAAAAGCAAACCCTTTATACTTTTTCGAATCTATTCCACAAGCTTTTAACACTTTAGGATGAATCATTCCACAACCTAAAATCTCAAGCCAACCTTTTCCTTTGCAAACACTACACTTCTTTTTATTATTTTTGACTTTTTTATCTCCACAAATAAAACAAGATATGTCTACCTCTACTGACGGTTCAGTAAAGGGGAAAAAATGAGGCCTAAATCGCAATTTCACTTCAGAGGAAAAAAACTCACGAACAAAATGAAGAAGAACTCCTTTAAGATGAGCAAAGCTCATATTTTCACCAACTGCAAAACCTTCTATTTGATGAAACATAAAAGAATGAGTAGCATCCACTTCATCAGGCCGATATACTCTACCTGGTGAAATTACTGCTAAGGGCGGCTTTGATTCTTTCATAACTCTTATCTGAGAAGGTGAAGTGTGACTTCTCAAGAGATATTTACCTTTATCTTTTTCGTTGATATCTAAATAAAAAGTATCAAAATCTTCTCTCGAAGGATGTTCTGGAGGGATGTTTAAAGCTTCAAAATTATACCACTCCTCTTCTATCTCACCCCCTTCAATAATCACAAACCCTAACTTTTCAAATATAGAACAAATCTCCTCACTAACTGTGCTTAAAATATGACGCGAACCTTCTTGCCTAAAAATTGAAGGTGCGGTTAAATCTATTTTTTCTTCACTATTTTTTTCTTGATTTATTTTACTCTCTAACAAAGAAGTTACCTTACCTTTAAAAGCATTCAGCCTCTTACCCCAAAAGCCTTTTTCTTCTTTAGCCAAAGTAGGTATGCGTGAAAAAAGCTGCATAAAAGCAGACTTCCTACCTAAATACTTAATCCTTAAAGCTTCTAAATCATTAGAAGATTCAATTTTTTGAAAATCCTTTTGGAATTCCTCTTCTAAGCATTTAATCTTGTTTTCCATATTTCAACCTTATTAAATAAATTAATCCTATTATCAAAAATATTATTGAAAGAATCTTAGCTAGTTGCTTCTTTTGAGAAGAAATAATATATTTGTTCTTATGACCTTTACCAACGACTTCTAAGCTCTTACAATGAACATCACTTATCTGGTGCTCTGGACAATCTTTATAGAAAATACCTTTTACTCTTACCTGATCTCCTGTTGTTCGGTAATCCCCCCAATAGGTTATTTCTTTTATTTTTTCTTTATCAGCAAGAAAAACTCCTATTTGCTGCTTAGCTGAAACATTCACCCAAACACCTAAATTGCCATTTAAAGGCTCGCCAATCACTTCTCCTTCTATTTGAACTTCTTTGCCATCATAACTATCGGGAAACTCCAAGATATCTTCTAAAGAAGTACTATCAGCATAAACAAAACCAATAGATAACACCACAAATAATAAACAAAAAATAAAAAACTTTAACTGATCTCTCATATTCATTTCTTAAACAACGATAGAATAAAACCCAATGAAACAAAAATTGAAATAAACTCCAATCTTCCAGCCCACATCTGAAAAATATAAACTAATTTTAAAACTAAAGGCATGGTTGGCGAAGTTACCCCTACTGATAATCCCACGTTAGCAGTTGCTGAAACAGATTCAAATAAAGCTAATGATGCCGGATAACCAAAACCCATAGCTACGATTGCCCCAGCTACATAAGTAAAAAGAAAAATAAAAAAGAATAAATAGGCATCTTTCATCCTTTTGTCAGAAAGAACTAAATTTTGTAAATGATGAAACCTATTTTTATAGACAGCTCTAAAAGGCATCATCCAACGTTTAATCTCCATAAAAAACGATTTAAAAACAATACCAAATCTCATCAATTTTATTCCACCAGTAGTAGAACAAACACATCCTCCAATCATCATTGCAAAAATAATCGCTAATAATCCTAAAGCTGGAAAATGATTTAACTCTCCTCCAGCTAAATTGGTAAATCCACAACCAGTATGAGCAGAAATTAATTGATAAAACCCTTTACGAAACATAGCTGGCCCCATTTTTATAAGAGAAAAATAAAGAATAAGGCTTAAAGAGCAAACTGTAAAGAAAAATGTTTTTATTTCAAAATTCTTAAAAATTTCTTTTTTACTCTTATTCCATAACCAAAAATGAAGATTAAAATTTATCGCTCCAAGAATCATAAAAACAATTGTAGCAATCTCTAAATAAAAAGAATGATAATAAGTAATATTTTGAACTTGCGGAGCAAATCCTCCAGTATCAAAAGAAGCAAAAAATAACCAAAGAGCGTGAAAAAATGATCTCTCTGCAGTCAATCCTTGATTATATAAAATAATAAAAAAAGTAATTACACCTAAAATCAAATAAATGAAACTTACCTTCCAAATAAATCTTGCAGTATCAATTACATTGGGTAAAATTTTCTCCTGACGAGCTTCACCAACATAAAATCCTAAAGCAACTGGACGAGCTCTAGTTAAAATAGAAAGGCTAGCTAAAATAATTCCTTGACCACCAATAAACATCGTTAAGTGACGCCACATATTATGAGATAAGGAAAGGTGATCTAAATCTCTTACTAGTGTTAATCCTGTGGTTGAAAACCCACTCATAGATTCAAACCATGCATCAATAAACGATGCAAAATGTTCTGATAAATATAATGGTATTGCCCCAAGAAGTGAAAATGCAAGCCAACCTAAACTGACTGTAAAAAAAGCATGAACCCAACTAACTTCTTTTTTTATAGGAAAAATAAGAATAAGAGACATTCCTAAAATAGCGCTAAAGGTGAATCCAATAAGAAAATCAAACAAAGGAGACTGCTCTCCTTTTGTTAAAGCTACTACAATAGGAATAAGCATAAAAAAGCTTAAACCTAAAATAAGCTTTCCTAAAATATTTAGGATCGTGGAAAAATCTCTTCTATCTGGAGAAATAATCATAGCTTTTAAGATAAATTAAAAAGACTTCTCTTCTCTTAAAAGATTAAAGAAAGACAATATCCTAAGCCAACAATAAAGAAACAAAACAAAACTTCAGTTATAATCCCTGTTACTACCCGCATATTTCTTCTCTATCTAATTAAATTTTGCCGATAAGTGCTTTAATTAATTCTTTTTCTACATCAATTAAAGCAGCAGCAATTACTTCATCACCAGGTAATATTACTGTCGAACCATAGGGAATAATTATATCTGGTCCTCTTAAAATAGAAACTAAAACAGCATTATGCGGCAAACTAATATCTTTTAAGGCTTTCTTGGCAACCGGTGAAGTTTCAGGAATATCAATTCTTACAATTGATAGCCGACCCTTTTTAATGCTTAAGAGACTCATAACATCAGTAAAAGAAGCTTCTTCCTCTACAACCCGAGCAATTATAGAAGTTGAATCCACTGGATTATCTACTTCCATATATTTATAAAGAGGTATATGCTTAGGATCATTAACTCTGGCTACAGTTCTTTTAACTCCAAATAATTCTTTTGCCAAATAACAAATAATTATATTGTCTTCATCAGTAGAAGTAGCACTAACGCAAACATCGGCTTTTTCAATCTTTGCCTGCTGCAAAATATCTGGGTAAGTAGCATCCCCTCTAATAATCAAAATATCTTGTACTTCGCCAGCTAACTTATTACAAAGAGCTTCACTTTTATCAATAATACAAACCTGATGGTCATCTTCCTTTAATTTCTTTCCTAAAATTAAACCTAATCTACCTGCCCCAGCTATAACTATATACATTTCTTCAACACCTCAGCAATCAAATAGGTACGATTAACAATAGTTAAACCTTCTTCTTTAAATATCTTCTTCTTCATAGCATCATTCACTTGCAAAATTACTTTTTTGACGTTATATTTTCTTTTCACAACCTTACCAACAACTAAATTAATATTATCATTACCAGTAAGTAAATAGACTGCGCTAGCGCCTTTTGCTTCAGCTTTCTCAAGAGTATCTATATCCAAAGCATCAGCCCAAATCTTCTTCCCATTAAAATCATCATCTAAAGAGTCTAATCTTCTTAAGCTTTTGTCTATAACTACAACATTATTGTCTTTAGACAATTCCAAAGCTAGATTTTTTCCGGTTTTACCACAACCAATAATAATAATATATTTCATTCTTTAACTGTTTTTACAATTTTAGCAAATATATCTGCATGCTCAGCAGCAATTTTGGCCAATATATCCCGAGAAAGAATTATTTCTTTCTTGGCTAAAGCATGGATAAATCTACTGTAAGTAAGATCCATCCCCTCTAATGCTCCATTGATACGAGTAATCCATAGAGAACGAAATTCTCGTTTTTTTGTTCGTCTATGCCGATAAGCAAAAGCATAAGCTCTTCTTAAAGTTTCAATAGCCCGACGATAATTCTTAGAACGCAGCCCCCAGTATCCCTTAGCTGCTTTTAAAACTTTTTTCTTCCTATTACGGGAAGCCACATTACTTTTTACTTTCATTTTTCTCCTCCAACAATCTCATTTTTTACATAGAATAAGGCAATGCTTTCTTCAATGCTTTCATATCCCCACTTGATACTAAAGTTTTACGTCTTAATTGTCTTTTTCTCTTGGTAGTTTTACAGCTCTGTAAATGGCGTCGACCAGCCTTAGACCTTACAGCCTTCTTCTTTTTAGTAATTTTGACTCTTTTAGCTACTGATTTTCTTGTTTTTAACTTAGGCATATTCGTACTCCCTGCCTACCGGCAGGCAGGCTTTGTCTCTCTTCTTATTATATAAGAAATTAAAAGATATAAAAGTTGTTTATCCCATTAGAAGTTTCGTTCTTTTTTCCTTTAAGTCTAATACTTCTAACGGGATTTATTTCGGGCTCAAAATCAAGACTAAGGTCTTGCCCAACATATGAGGTTCCCGATCAATCCTTCCAATTTTCTCAATATCTTTAAGAAGTTTATCAATTACTTTTTTCCCAATCTCTTTATGGGTAATCTCTCTTCCCCTAAACCACATCCTTACTCTAACTTTATGTTTTTTTTCTAAAAATTCTTTTATATGTTTAAGCTTAACACCATAATCATGAACACCAATGCGCGGCCTAATTCTTACTTCTTTAAGCTGAGCTTGCTTTTGATGTTTTTTTACTTCTTTCTCTCTTTTATCTTGTTCATATTTATATTTAGAAAAATCAACTATGCGACAAACTGGAGGATCTGCTTGAGGAGCAACCTCTACCAAATCTAAATCCATTTCTTCTGCCTTTTTAAAAGCCATATCGCGAGGAAAAACACCTAATAGTTCCCCTTCAGGACCAACTACTCGTACTGTTTTTGCAAAAATTCTATCATTTACCCTCACATATTTCACTTATTGCTATCCTCCTTGTTTAAAATATTTAATAACTTTTCTATCCCCATACTACCTAAATTATTCATACCTCTGCCTCGCAAAGAAATATTCCCTTCTTCTAACTCTTTTTTTCCAACAATCACCATATAAGGAATTTTTAAAAGCTCTTTTTCACGAATTTTTTTCTGTAATGTTTCGTCGCGTGAATCAACTTCTACCCTATACCCTTCTTTCTCTAAGTCATCCTTTATTTTAATAGCATAATCTTTTATGCCAGAAGTTATACTTAATACACTTATTTGAATCGGGGCAAGCCACAAGGGAAATTTCCCAGCATAATGCTCAATCAAAGTAGCGATAAATCTCTCAAAGCTTCCCAAAATTACTCGATGAATCATAATTGCTCGCTCATTCTCGCCAGATGAAGCTCGATAAGTTACATCAAATCGCTTAGGTATATTATAATCTAATTGAACTGTAGCACATTGCCACTCTCTTCCAATAGCATCTTTTAGCTTAATGTCAATTTTTGGACCATAGAATGCCCCATCTCCAGGATTAATTTTATATTGAAAGCCTTGTTTTTTTAAAACTTCTTCTAAGATATTTTCTGAATTATCCCAGTCAACTGCATCACCAATAAATTTATCCGGCCTTGTGCTTAATTCAGCAGTAAACTCAGTAAAACCAAATTTATCCATAGTTAACTTTACAAACTCTAAAACTCCTTCTATTTCATTATAAAGATCATCTTTCTTACAAAAAATATGAGCATCATCCTGAGTAAAACTCCTTACTCTTAATAGCCCATGTAATACTCCACTCTTTTCATAACGATAAACCGTACCTAACTCAAATAATCTTAAAGGCAAATCTCTCCAACTGTGTAATTTAGATTTATAAATAAGAATATGTCCCGGACAATTCATTGGTTTTAAAACAAATTCCTGATTATCTTTTTGAGTTAAATACATATAATCTTGGTAATATTCTAAGTGCCCGCTTTTCTCCCATAATTTCTTATCCATAATATTAGGAGTTTCAACCATTTGGTAACCTCTTTTTAAATGCTCTTTTATCTCCCAATCTTCAATTATTCTCTTTAAAATCGCTCCCTTGGGCAAATAAAAAACTAACCCAGCACCAGCCTGATTATGATAAATGTCAAAGAGCTCTAATTCTTTGCCTAACTTACGATGATCTCTTTTTTTTGCTTCTTCTAAATTCTTAAGATGTTTGTATAACTCATCCTTAGTAAAAAATGCTGTTCCATAAATACGTAAAAGTTGGGGATTACCTTCCTTGCCCTTCCAATAAGCACCAGATATTGAAAGCAATTTAAAATGCTTTATTTCACCAGTTGACCTAAGATGCGGTCCTTTGCATAAATCTGTAAAATCACCATGCTTATATATTGAAATCTTATCTTGATTTAAATCTTTTATTAATTCTACTTTATACTTTTCACCTTGTTTTTCAAAAAAATCTATTGCTGACTTTGAATCCATTTCTTCACAAATAAAAGGATGATTAGCTTTAGCTTCCTCCTTCATATTGGATTCAATTATAGCTAAATCTTCCTCAGCTATTCCACCTGATATCTCAAAATCATAGTAAAACCCATTTTCAATAGCCGGCCCTATGCCTAGCCGAACTACATCTCTATCAGCGTAAAATTTCTTTACTGCTGAAGCTAACAAATGAGAACAAGAGTGTCTTAAAACTTTTAAATCCATAAATTTATCTAAATATCTAATAAAGACATGGTGGACGATACAAGAGTCGTATCGAATCTCCAGCTGCAAGCTGGAGCTAATTCAAAATTAAAATATTCGATCCGACACTGTAACTGCATAACCACACCGTTAACTTTTTACACTAGTCTTGTAACCATAATAACTATGGACGATACAAGAGTCGTATCGAATCTCCAGCTGCAAGCTGGAGCTAATTCAAAATTAAAATATTCGATCCGACACTGTAACTGCATAACCACACCGTTAACTTTTTACACTAGTCTTGTAAC
>JAVCBZ010000044.1 GCA_030765735.1 Candidatus Susulua stagnicola
CATGAATCGTTTGTAAGCCATACTCAATACAAACCTCATAATCTTTAGCAAAGCCTTCAATTAAGTTTAACTTTGCTTGATCAATGCAATCCGGACGAGTAGATATTGCTATGCCTACAATATCATTAAATTTTCTAACCAGATCATATTGTCTTTTTAAAAAATCAAGGTCGCCATAAGTATTAGAATTGCTCTGAAAATAAGCAATAAATTTATTTACTTTAAACCGCTTTCGAATATATTCCTTAGCCTGAATAATCTGGTCTTCTAAGCTTAAAAGAGACACACGACTAAAATGGCTAAAAGACTTATTATTACAAAATATACACCCCTGATTGCTTATGGTCCCATCAATATTAGGACATTTAAATCCAGCATCTAAGCTTATTCGGTGAACTTTTTGAGAAAATTTATTAGTTAAATATTGACTAAAAGAATAAAAATGCTCACTCATTGATACGATCCCTTAAACTATAGGTACACCCACAATAATTTTGTCGATAAAGGTTAAGCTTTTTGGCTGCAAAAATAGTTTTCTTGAAACCATCTTCCTTTTTAAAATCAAAAGATAAAAAATTACTTTTGCTTATATCTTTTCCAATCCCAAAAATAATTGAGCTAACTTTATGAGGGCTAATGCTTAAAGTGGTAGTAAAATAATCACAATCTTCTTTAATTGACAATTTAAACGACTCTTCTAAGCGTATTTTATAGCATAATTGACAACGTCGTTTACCCTCTGCCTCTTGACCATATGGTTGCAAATCTTTATACCAATCCAATGGCAAATATGCACCTTCTATAATCTTAACATCTAAAGTCTCTGCTACTATATAGGCTGCGTCTCTTCGTCTCTTATATTCAATCTGAGGTTGAATATTGGGATTAAAGAAAAAAACTACAGGGTCGAAGCCCTCTTGCTTTAATTTTTCTATACAAGTATAAGCACAAACTCCACAACAAGTATGTAATAGAACTTTATTAGTCATGAAACTTATAATATAAATTATAATTCAAAATAATCTTTTATCGTAATAAACTCGATTTTCTTAATAATAGAAGGCAATTGAGTTTTAAGAAATTTAAGAGTGCTGTCTCTAGGATGAGCAATGATAATAATTTTACCTTTTTCTTTGGCTAATTTTATTAACTCTTCCATACGCCTCTCCATTACTTCAATATTATCTACAGCATCTAAAAATCCTTGGTTGTATCCAGAAATCAATTCAATCTTTCGAGCTTCCTCATAAGCAATAGATTTAAGAGAAGTTTTACTATCAATAAAAATTAAATTTCTTTTTTTTAATTCATTTAATATAATACTCATTAACTTTCGATCTTGGGTTGCAAGTGACCCCATATGATTATTAACTCCAATAGCTATTCGAATAGAATTAAGATATTGACGTAGGAGAAGGATTATTTCTCTCTCGCTTAAATCACTAGTAATAAACTTATACTTATTTGTTTGATATTGTTGACTACTTGCTGGCTCAAGTGGCAAGTGAATAAAAACAGAAAAACCGCAACGTGATGCTATATGAGCAATATTTTTCGAAAATCGTAAATTAGGTATTACTGAAATCGTTAGAGGTATATTTAGAGAATAGATGCTCTTTAAATCTTTTAAACTTTCACCTAAATCATCAAAAATTAAAGCTATTTTTGGTTTCCTAAAATTTCCTTCTCCAGAAGAAAATGATAAAACTTTATTGTTAATATTACTTTGTCTATTTAAAGTTCTATAAAAAAATATTGGAACAATAATCAAAATAAGAAAAAGAAGAACCTTCAAACTTTTAGCCATTGAATAACTTTACAAATTCCTCAAAACTTTTGGCAGGATTGTTATTCTTTAGAATTGCACTACCTATACAAACATAATCAAGGCCAGCTTGTCTAACTTGAATTAAATTATCTTGTTTTATGCCTCCATCTATTCCTATCTTTTTTTGAGGATATTCATTCTTAAAATTCTTTATTTTCTCTAAAACTCCAGGTATAAAAGGCGCACCGTAAAATCCAGGATTAACAGCCATAAAAAGAATTGTATCTAGCTCGCCAACTAAATATCTAAAATCATCAATTTTAGTAGCAGGATTAACCGCTAACCCTACTCCTAAACCCATTTCTTTAATTTTGGTAATTATTTTTTTATGATCTTTGTCAATCTCAAAGTGATAGATTATCCTGCTAGCACCCACATTCTTAAAAGATTGAAGCCAAGGATAAGGGTCAGACACCATAAGGTGAGCTTCACAACCAATAGAAGATTTCCAGCCGCCTAAATCCTGGATTGTAATACTTTTTGAAGAAACAAATTCCCCATCCATAATATCTATCTGTACATAATTGGTAAACTTTGCACAAATATCTACCATTTGAATTAAATCTTCTTTTTTACTAGTAAGTAATGCTGGAACAATCATTTGCTATTTTTGCCAACCTTTTTTAGATAATTTTTTATAAGCACAAAGGTAATCCTTTTTCCAATGGGTATTAAGTATTTCCTTTACCGGAACACAATTAAACTCTTCCCCTCCTACGCTTTTTCTAAGACCAAATCTATTCGAATAAATTTCACAATAATATTCATTATTTTTACGCTTTTTTAAATGCACACAAGGATCATCATAGGCCCCGCAACATCCACCACACCGTATGCAAAGTTTCTCCCATTCTTTTTCTTTTTTTTCAAGACACTTGAGATAATCTTTGTTGCTCTTTGTATTTGCTATATTCTTAGATAAAATTTTCATTTAAAAAGGCTGAAAGTAATAATCATGCCGCTGAAAACTATAGAAACCATTGCCATTAACTTAATTAAAATATTTAGAGATGGTCCTGCAGTATCTTTAAAAGGATCACCAACTGTATCACTAGCAACTGCAGCTTTATGGGCATTGGAACCTTTTCCGCCACAATTTCCCTCTTCAATGTATTTCTTAGCATTATCCCAAGCTCCGCCAGAGTTTGCCATCATTACTGCTAAAACAAAACCAGATGCTAAAGCTCCAACAAGAAGACCCAACTCTGCTCTTACTCCTAACAATAAACCAGTTAAAATTGGAACAATAATTGCTAGAAGAGAAGGAATAA
>JAVCBZ010000014.1 GCA_030765735.1 Candidatus Susulua stagnicola
GTTGAATGTCGCTTTTTTAAAGAAGATACCCCCAAAGCAATCGCATGAGCAATTTGCTTTTGGTAATGCTTTTTACGTAAAGCTTTTTCCTCGTAATTATTACTCAAATACCCCATTTCAACTAAAATTGAAGGAACGTAGGCAACTCTCAATACATAAAATGAGGCCTTTCGAGGTGGTTTAATATTAAAACCTAAATTTTTAAAAGTTAAGAAAAAAATATCAGAAAGTTCTACAGAAAAACCATAATTTTTCCTTATTAATAAATCCCAAAGAATAGCTTTGACATCCGTTGGTATGTTTCTACCTTGAAAATTTTCAGTTCGTGCTAACTTAACTGATCTCTCTTGAGCCCTTAAGCGCGAAGGAGAAAGATAATAGATTTCTACTCCACTGACATTTTTCGAATGGTTAGAATTAGCATGAACGCTGATGAAAAGGTCAGCGCCATGTTTTTTAGCAATATTGGTTCGTTCAGCCAAGGAAATAAAAACATCCTTATTACGTGTTAGGATTACACTAAAACCCATTCTTTCCAGTTCTTCTTTAAGATATTGAGATACTCTTAGATTTACAGTCTTTTCGTAAAACCCCCGAGCAGAAATTGCCCCGGGATCTTTTCCACCATGCCCGGGATCGATAACTATAGTTTTTATATTAAAAAGCGGACGAAAGTTAACAAACTTTCCTGAAGTAATTATAGTTTCTAATTGACGAGGAAGAAATATTTTACCTTTAATATAAACTGGTGAATTTTTAAGATAAAAAATTGAACCACTTAATGTACCAACTAATGAATTAAGAAGCAATTTGACCTCTTTATCCGGAGAATAAATTCTTATTAAATCATCAATGGTATCAAAATTGTAATCAAACTTATATTTTTTGCAAAAACTTGCTAAATCAATATAGTCAGAATTAGAAACCCTTAGACTACCTCCTCTGTAATGAGTTGCAGCACAAGCATTTACGAAGATTAAGATTAAAACAATAAATACTTTTTTCATGATCCTAACAAAAATAAAGCAATTTGAAAATATATAAATATTCCAGCAACATCAACAATAGTAGTAATCAGGGGTCCACTCATAAGGGCTGGATCAAGGCGTAATCTTCTAAAAATAATTGGCAAAGCTGCACCAATAACAGCAGCAAAAGTAACTGTAAAGCCTATAGCAATTCCTACTGATATACTTAATAATCCATCGCCTTCTTGGATAATTGCTCTTATTGAACCAACAATAGCAAGAATAACACCAATAGAAAGACCAAGAAGAGACTCTCTGAGGACAACCTTAAAAAAATCTTTTATTCCAATATCACCAGTGGTTAGCCCTCTTATAACCATCATTGCTGATTGCATACCAGCGTTTCCTCCGGTAGCAATAAGTATCGGTAGAAAAAAAGTTAAAGCTATCCATTGCTTTATTATGCCACTATAATTTTTCATAACCAAACTTGATATCGACGATAAGACTACTAAAACTATCAACCAAAGACTTCGTTTCCAAAGAAGTTCAAAAAAACTTGCCTCCATATAAGGCTTCTCAACCGGAACAACCGCTGCTATCTTTTCAAAATCTTCAGTTGTTTCCTCTTCCAAAACATCAACCAAATCATCAAAAGTAACAATTCCTAATAATTTATTATTGTTATCTACAACTGGAAGAACAATTAAATCATAGTGCTTAAAAATATTTACAGCTTCTTCTTGATCAGTAAGAGCTGATACTTTTATCACATCCGTATACATTAACTCTGAAATCTTTATTTCTGAATCGGTCAAAACAAGCTTTTTTAAAGAAACAATTCCAATAAGTTTACCTTCATCGTCAAGAACATAACTATAATAAACTGTTTCTTTCTTAATGCCAACTTCTTTAATATGGGCTAGAGCCTCTTTGACAGTCATCCCCTTATATAATTGTACAAAATCAGGAGTAAGAAGTCTTGCTACGCATTCGGATGGATAATTAAGAATTTCAATAGCAACTTTTCGTTCATCCGGAGATAATAAATTGATAAATTTTTTAACTAATTCAGCTGGTATTTCTTCAAACAATTCAGTTCTGTCATCTGGCGACATTTCATTCAAAATGTCTCTTATTTCCTTGCTTGTTAAGGTTTTAAGTATGTCTTCCTCTTCTTCAGTAGAAAGACACTCAAATACATCTACTGCTTTATTGTAAGAGACTAAACGGAAAACAAAAAGCTTATATGTTGGCGTAGACAATTTGCTGATAAGGTTAGCAATATCTTCAGGATGAAGAGGAAATAACTCCTTAATGTCGAGGTATTTTTTCTCTTGAATCAGCTCTTCAATTTTTGTCACTAAATCATTGTTAGACATGACTATTCCTTGTATATGAAACATTACTTACTGAATTTTTAATTACCTTATGACCAAAAAAATAGTATTAGCTATAAGGCAAAACCGTATTAAAAATTATACCACCCTGTTTATAAAAATCAACCAGTTCAGCTAAGTATAAAGCTTATGAAATAAACTTTGTAGGAATGAAATTGAAGAATAAAAGGAATTATTTAGAAAAGCCCCATTTTTCAAAAAAGGCTATTTCTTCTAGGTCTAATCGTACTTTTGGATCAAAAGAGTATTGGCTAGAATATCCTAAGACAAGCATTTCTACCACCCTTATCTCCTTGGGGATATCGAGAATTTTCTTAACTTCTTGTTCGTAAAAAGCACCAATCCAACAGCTACCTAACCCTAGTTCAACAGCTGTTAAGCTCATATGATCAATCGCAATGGCTAAATCTATTGGATAACAAGCTTGCCCACAAGTCATTAAATGACTATCAGTTTCAGCACAACAAACGATTACAACTGGTGCTTGAGCTATAAAAGCTTGCTCTTTAGCGGCATGACAAAGCTTACTTCTAGTTACTTTATCTTTAACAACAACAAATCTCCATTCTTGACAATTAGATGCCGAGGGGGCTTGCCTAGCTGCTTCTAAAATCTTAAAGATTTTATCTTCTTCGACTTCTTTGTCTTTATACTTTCGTATACTCCGTCTTTTCTCTATTGCTTTGAATACATCCATGATTATTCCTTTAGTTTTATAAATTAAAAAACTCTTTGCCTCTTAAACCTCTACCAATAACCACAATCCCTGAAGAATCAAAATAATACTTCTTCTTATCTTGAATAGAATTATAACCAATAATCTTATTTTGAGGTATAGTATTAAAACGATCAATAATTGTTTTACGAATACGACAATTCTTTTTTATTTGTGTAAAATCCATAATAATTGAATCTTCAATCTCACAACCTTCTTCTATTATTACTGATCTTCCTAAAATTGAATTCTTTATACTAGAGCTAAAAATCTTAGACCCCTCACAAATAATTGAGTTTTCAATTTTAGATTCTGTAGTATAGGCTCCAGGACAATTAAAATTTGAAGCATATATAGGCCAATGCAGATTATCTAGGTCTAATAACGGTTTTTTACCAAGAAGATCCATGTTTGCCTGCCAATAAGCAGAGATTGAACCAACATCTTTCCAGTAATATTTTGCTTCACTTTTCTTTAAATAAGGAATTTTATTTTGAGAAAAATTATAAGCAAAAACTCTCTCTTTTTTTTGAATTAAATATGGTATTATCTGCTTGCCAAAATCATTGACTCTACGCTTCTTTACCCTTTGATTTAATATATCAACCAAAAAATCAGCGTCAAATATATAATTCCCCATAGAAGCAAGCACATCTTTATTGTGAGACAATATCGGCTTTTCTTGAAATTTTTTAATTCTTGAGTCACCATCTATTTCGGCAACTCCAAATTGATTAGCTTGACTACCCTCTATCGGCATAGATGCTATTGTGAGTTTTGACTTTTTTCTTATATGAAAATCAATCATTCCTTTTATATCCATACGGTAAACATGATCACCACCAAAAATTGCTACAAACCGAGGTTTAAAATCATAAATAAGATTTATATTCTGATATATAGAATCAGCTGTACCACGATACCAAGCTTTTATTTCTTCTCGTCTCATTTGAGGAGGTACGACAGTTATAAAATGTCGCGGAAAAATACCACATTTTCGCCAACTTGTTCGAATATGTTCAATTAAAGATTAAGACTTATACTGAACTAAAACATAAGTAGAATAAATGCCTGAATTCACTAAGTTACTTAAAGCAAAATCAATTATTCGGTATTTTCCACCAAAAGGAACTGAAGGCTTTGTTCTTTCAGAAGTTAAGGGAAATAGTCTTTCTCCTTTTCCACCAGCTAAAACAAAAGCTAAAATATTACTTCTTGAAGCTCTCATATTACACTCGCCATCATAGATATGATCCCTTATTGTTGATATCTTCTTTTATCTCCCCAGCCTTAGATAAAGCATACTTTGTAGACCAAGGACCGATAAGCTCAAAAATAACTGTGCTAGCAATAGTAATGGTTAGAATTGTATCTCCCCAAAGCCCACCAATAGCATGTTTAGCAATCAAGGCACAAGCCAAAGCTACACCAGCTTGGGGAATCAAAGCTATTCCCATATATTTTTTTATGCTCAAAGAAGCATCAACCAATTTTGCTCCAATAAAAGCACCAATTATTTTACCAAAGGTCCTAAAGACTATATACCCCAAAGTTAAAGCAATAGAAGTTCCTAAAACGCTAACTTTCAAACTTGCTCCAGCTAACACAAAAAATATTAAATATAAAGGCGCATCTATATCACGTAAAGAATTAAAAAAATGCAGACTCTCTTTATTGGTATTAGCTAATAGTGCTCCAAAAAACATACAAGATAAAAGTACTGAAAAATTAAAAGATATTGCTAACCCTATGGTTAAAGATAGGAAACCAAAAGTATAAATCAAGCGTTCCTTCATTGTATTAATAAATCTAGCTAGATTATTAAAAACAACTACTATTGCCCATCCTAAAACAAATGAACCTCCAATCTCTAATATGGTTTTTAACAAATCTTTAAAAAGACCGATGGTGTCACCGTTGCCGGTCACAAATGTTTTGGCTACAGATAATGACAATCCAAAAATAACTAAAGCCCAGGCGTCATCAATAGCTACTACACCTAAAAGAGTATCAGTAAAATCACCCTTACTTTTATACTCCTGAGTTACCATAACTACAGCTGCTGGAGCAGTAGCCGCAGCAATTGCACCAAAAATAAGAGCGATATAGAAAGGTTGGTTAAAAAACATCCAAGTAGCAAGGGTTACTAAAAACCATGGTGCTAAAGAAGCGCTAATCGATATTCCAGTAACTGCTCTCCCCACTCTTCGTAAGATACTTAGAGAAAAGTTCTCTCCTAAACTAAAAGCAATCATACCAAGAACAATTTGAGAAAAAAAATCAGAAGTTGCTAAAAACTCTTTGGAAATTAAATTTAATAAAC
>JAVCBZ010000003.1 GCA_030765735.1 Candidatus Susulua stagnicola
TATGTTCATTTTATCAGGATGGTGATAAGCGAATGCTAGCTCTTCCGAAATTATCCAAAAGAGAAAAACAGATTGGTTTTATTTCTTTGGCTTTGGTTCTTTGTATATTTTTTGATAAAGTTGTTTTTAGCCCTGTTAAAGAAAGATTAAAAAATTTAAATAGCCAAATATTGGTTCAAGAGAAAAAATTAGTTAAATCAAGACGTATATTGTCCCAAGAGGATTTAATCATAGATGAGTATGAAAAATATACTCAGAATATAAGACAAGATAGTTCTAACGAAGAAGAGATCGCTTCATTGCTTAGTGTTATAGAGAAAATCGCAAATGATAGTTTTGTTTCTATCGTTGACATGAAACCTTCTAATGTAGAAAACTTTAAGTTTTACAATAAATATGTAGTTAGAATTGAAGCTGAAGCTAAAATTGGTTATTTAGCAGATTTAATTTATCAATTGGAAAAGTCTCCCTTGTTGCTTAGAGTGACAGAATTACGCTTATCTCCCAAGCAAAAAGAATTTTCTGTTTTAAGAATTTATATAACCATCGTACAAGCCCTATTATCTGAATAAAAGGGGTCAACTCCCTTTCTTTGCCGGCTGATAGTCTTAATATTTTCCTTTACAAGTTAATATAGGCATTGTATAATTTGTTTCTTTAAGGAGAGATATATATGGGAAAATTAAAACTAGGAATACCTAAAGGAAGTTTGCAGGAGAAAACACTCGAGCTTTTTCGCATGGCAGGGTTTAATATTTACCTAAGCTCGCGGTCATATTTTCCTTCTATTGATGATAACGAAATTGAGGTTGTGCTTATTAGAGCTCAAGAAATGTCTCGTTATGTTGAAGAAGGGGTTCTAGATTGTGGTATTACTGGCGAAGATTGGATTTTAGAGAATGGTTCAAGTGTTTTGAAATTGTCTCAGTTGCCCTATGCTAAGCAAACTCTTAATCCGGTAAGATGGGTTGTTGCTGTAAGGGAAGATTCTCGGATAAAGAAAATAAGTGATTTAAAAGGTAAGAGAGTAGCTACAGAATTATTGAAATATACTAAGAAATTTTTTAAGGCGGAAAAAATAGATGTAGATGTAGAATTTAGTTGGGGTGCTACTGAAGTTAAGGTAAAAAGTGGTTTGGTTGATGCTATTGTTGAACTTACAGAGACTGGAGCAAGCCTACGCGCTAATGGTTTAAAAATAATTGATACAATATGTACTTCTACCACTCAGTTTATTGCTAATAAGTCTTCTTATAAAAATGCTTGGAAGAAGAAAAAAATGCAGCAGATTTTGCTGCTTCTTAAGGGAGCTTTAGAGGCTAGAACTAAAGTTGGTCTTAAATTAAATGTTAAAGAGGATAATCTAGACAAGATTTTGTCTATTCTTCCGGCTTTAAAGAAACCAACAATTTCTCATTTAACTTTAAAAAATTGGGTTGCTTGTGAGGTTGTTGTTGAAGAAAATCATGTACGTAAAGTTTTGCCTTTGTTGAAGGAAAATGGGGCTCAAGGGATAATAGAGTATCCCTTAAATAAAGTTATATATTAGTAGGGGCTGGTCCCTGTGCCGGCTCGGATTAATCATCTTTTGGAGATAATATGCCTTGCGGAAAGAAAAAGAAATTAAAAAAAGTAAAAAGACACTGGTTTAAAAAAAGAAGAAAACAGCAAAGACATAAGTCTAAATAATCATCAATGAGATTTTTTCTGATTTTTGTTATTACATGTTTCATCGCACCTTTATCTTTTGCCCAAAGTCAAAGGTCTACTGTTAGCCTCTATGATAATTACTTAAAGGGGTTACTTTATGCCGAAAAAGGAGAGTACCTTAAAAGTTTGGAAGAGCTAGAGCGTGCCAAAACTATTGATCCTCAGTCTATCCATATTCGTTTAAAAATTGCTTCAGTTTTAGTTCACCTAGATCGTTTTGATGAAGCTAAAACGCTTTTGAAAGAAGCTAAAATGATTGATCCTAATAATTTGGATATTTCTTTAGCTTTAATTTTTGTTTATTCATATAGTGAAAACAATGATGATTTAGAGATTGAATATGAAGATTTTTTGAATAAAGCTCATGGGGCTAAACCTAAAGATGTTAGTATATCAGAATACTTAGCACAGTTTTATTTTTATAAGAAGAGACCTCAAGAAGCAATCAAAGTATATGAGAAGATTTTAGAGAATAATCCTGATTACGTTGAAGCGCTTTTTTGGTTGGGGAATCTTTATGAGGATTGTGGTCAACGCAGTAAGGCTTTAGAAAAGTGGGAGAAAGGGATAAAACTTGAACCAACTTCGGCTCCGATTTTAAATTGTTTAGGTTATACCTATGCTCAAGAAGGGGTTAAACTTGATTTAGCTGAAGAAATGGTAAAAAAAGCTTTAAAAGAAGAACCAGATAATGGAGCTTATTTAGATAGTTTGGGGTGGATTTATTATAAAAAGGGAGATTTAGACAAAGCTAAACAATATGTTCTTAGGGCTATTGAATTAATTAGAGACCCTGATGTTTATGAACATATTGGAGATATTTATATTGGTTTAAAGGATCAAGAGCAAGGAGTTCGTTATTATCAAGAAGGGCTAACGCAGTTTCCTGGGGATAAAGATTTAGAGTTAAAACTTAAAAAACATGGAAAAGAAAATAAAATTCCTAAAGGATAAGGCTAATACAATAAGGAAGTTGGTTATTGAGATGTTGGCTGAGGCAAAGAGCGGGCATCCTGGAGGATCCTTATCAGCTACAGATATTGTTGCTTGCCTTTATTTTGAAGTTATGCGCCATAATCCTAAGGATCCTAATTGGTCAGAAAGAGATAAATTTCATCTTTCAAAAGGACATTGTTGTCCTGCTATTTATTCTAGTTTAGCTTTGAGCGGATATTTTGCTATTAAAGAGCTAATGAAATTAAGGAAACTTGGTTCTCTTCTTCAAGGTCACCCTAGTCGATGTATTCCGGGGATAGAAGTTGCCAGCGGGTCTTTAGGCCAGGGTTTATCAATTGCCTCGGGTATGGCTATAGCTGCTAAAATAGATAGCAAAGATACTCGTGTTTATTGTCTTATGGGTGATGGTGAGCTTCAGGAAGGAAATATTTGGGAAGCAGCAATGTCATCAGCTCATTTTAAATTGGGTAATCTTTGTGGGATTGTTGATTGTAATAATTTCCAAATTGACGGACGAACTGAGGAAATAATGAATATCGCACCTTTAGCTGATAAGTGGAAATCTTTTGGTTGGCATACTATCCAATGTGATGGGCATAATATTGAAGAATTACTTTTAGCTTTTAAAGAAGCTAAGACAATCAAACAAAAGCCAACAGTAATTATTGCTCAAACTGTTAAGGGAAAAGGGGTATCTTTTATGGAGCATGTAGTTGATTTTCATGGAAGAGCTCCTACTCAAGATGAAAAAAATATTGCTTTAGGCGAACTTAACAAAAATTAAATAAATAAAATGGAAAAAGTATATACTCGTGATATTTATGGAAAGACACTCCTAGAATTAGGTAAAAAGCATCAAGATCTGGTTGTTTTAGATGCTGATCTTTCTGGTTCAACTCGTACTATTTTTTTCGGTCGAGAATTTCCTGAGAGATTTTTTAATTTTGGTGTTGCTGAACAAAACATGATGGCTACTGCTGCTGGATTAGCTAGCTCTGGTAAAGTTGTTTTTGCTTCTACTTTTGCTATGTTTGCAGCTGTACGAGCCCTTGATCAGGTTCGCAATTCAATTTGTTATAATAATTTTAATGTTAAAATTGTAGCTACACATGGAGGGATAACTGTAGGAGAAGATGGTGCCTCGCATCAGGCATTAGAAGATATCAATATTTTTAGGGCAATTCCTAATATGAAAATAATTGTACCTGCTGATGGGCCACAAACCAAAGAAGCAATCATGGCAGCTTATCAAATTCCAGGGCCTTTTTATGTTCGTTTAGGTCGTTGGAAAAGTGCTACTATTTTTAAGGAAAATGATTTTACTTTTGGAAAAGGACAGATAGTCAAAGAAGGTAAAGATTTGGCAATAATTGCCTGTGGTATCATGGTCAATGAAGCGTTAGCAGCAAGTGATCTTTTAAAAGAGAAAGGATTTTCAGTAACAGTGGCTAATTTTCATACTATAAAACCAATTGATAGTGAGTTATTAATAGATATTGCTAAGAAACACAAGAAGATTCTTGTTTGCGAAGAACATCAAATTATTGGTGGTCTTTTTTCAGCTGTTTCTGAAGTATTGATTCAAAAATATCCGA
>JAVCBZ010000091.1 GCA_030765735.1 Candidatus Susulua stagnicola
AAGATAGATGAGTTTATTTATAGTTATTTAGAATATGATAGTTCTCAATAGGTGGATTAATGATTAAAAAATTTATTCTTAAAAGGTGTCAGAAAAAAATTAATGCTTTAAATCCTAAGGTGGATATTTGCTTAAACAGTGAGCTTCCTACTCCTTCTTTAAAGGAGATAGCTGTTTTAGCTTATTTAGCTAGTAAAGTTAATAGTGAAGAAGAAGCTTTAATGGATAAGCCTGATGAATTTTTCAAAGAAAAAACATCTGAATTTAAGCAATTGATAAAAGAAAAAACTGCTAATGTCGCTCCTGAGAAATATAAAGAGACAGTAGAGAGTATTTTTGATCAAATTTTACCTTTTTATTTTGCTATGGTACGAGAAGCAGCAAAAAGAACAGTTAAAATGCGTCATTTTGATGTTCAAATCTTAGGGGGAGTAATTTTACATAAAAATAGGATAGCTGAAATGGTTACTGGAGAAGGAAAAACTTTAGTAGCAACTTTAGCTGCATCTCTGAATGCTCTTACTGGCAAAGGGGTGCATGTAGTTACAGTTAATGATTATTTAGCTAAGCGTGATAAAGAGTGGATGGAACCAATCTATGATTTTTTAGGTTTATCTTGTGGGGTTATTCAGCAGGATATGTCTAAGCAACAGAGAAGAATGGCTTATTTTTGCGATATAACTTATGGAACTAATAATGAATTTGGCTTTGATTATCTTCGTGACAATATGGTAACTGATTTAGAGGGTATGGCCCAAAAAAGTCACTTTTATGCAATAGTTGATGAAGTTGATTCAATACTAATAGATGAGGCTAGAACACCTTTAATCATATCTGGTCCTGCTGATAGCAATATAACTAAATATTATACTGCTGATAAAATTATTAAACAATTAAGAACTAAACTTATCATTCAAAGCTTTTATAACAAAACAGATGGGACGACTACTTTAAAGAATCTTGACGGAAGTGAGACCAAATTGGCTTCTGAAGAATTAGAACAAAATTTTGATGCTATTGGAGAAGAAAAAACTCAAAATATTGATTTTACTCCTAAGGGTGAGAAAAGAGCTGAGAAACTTCTAGGTATTAATAGTATTTCCGAAGAAACTCCGGATAAACTTTCTAATTCCTGGAAACATTATCTTACTCAAAGTCTTAGAGCCCATCATTTTTTTAAGAGAGATACTGAATATATAGTAACTGATGGCAAAGTAGTTATTGTTGATGAATTTACTGGTCGACTTATGTCAGGACGACGTTGGTCTGATGGTCTGCATCAAGCTGTAGAAGCAAAAGAAGGTTTAAAAATTCAAGAAGAAAGTCAGACTTTGGCTACAATAACTTTACAGAATTACTTTCGAATGTATGACAAATTAGCTGGGATGACTGGAACTGCTTATACAGAGGCTAGTGAGTTTAATCATATTTATAAATTAGATGTAATGGCAGTACCTACTAATAGATCCTTAATAAGAGAGAATTGTGCTGATAGGATTTATAAGAATAAGAAAGGAAAATTTAATGCCGTAATAAGTGAAATTGAAGAACTTTATAAGGTAAAAAGACCTGTTTTAGTAGGTACAACTTCAATCGAAGATTCAGAACAGCTTTCTTTTTTGCTTAACAATAAAGGTGTTATTCATAATATCTTAAATGCTAAATATCATGAAAAAGAGGCTAGCATTATTGCTCAAGCTGGTCGCTTAGGTCAGATAACTATTGCTACTAATATGGCTGGAAGAGGTACAGATATAGTTTTGGGAGGCAATATCGATTATTTTATTAAAGATATTTTGGCTCGAAATAATATATTTCCTGAAAGTCCTAATTATAAGGAAGAGTATAATTATTTAAGTAATCAGCATAAAGATGAATTTCAAGCTAAGCATGATGAAGTTATTAAGTTAGGAGGGTTGCATATTATTGGTACTCAGCGTCATGAATCAAGAAGAATTGATAATCAGCTAAGAGGTAGATCGGGACGGCAAGGCGATCCTGGTTCTTCTCGTTTTTATGTTTCTTTAGAGGATGATCTAATGCGTCTTTTTGGTTCAGAGAAAATTTATGGTTTGATGGAAGCTTTTGGGTTTCCTGAAGATCAGCCGATAGAACATGGAATGATTAGCCATTCTTTAGCTGTAGCTCAAAAAAAAGTAGAAGGTCATAATTTTGAGATTCGAAAACAACTTTTGCAATACGATAATGTTATGAATAAACAGAGAGAAGTTATTTATAGCCAAAGAAAAGAAATTCTAGAAAATAAGGACATGAAAGAGGAAATCTTTTCTATGGTTGATGAGTTGTTAGAGAAAGAGATTCCTAATTATTTTAAAGAAGAGAGTAATTTTACAGGAGTAGTCAATTGGATTAAATCCAAATTTGATGTAGAAATACCAATTAATGAATTAAGTAATCTGTTACCTGAAGAGGTAGTAAGTTTTGTTAGTGATAAACTTCAAAGTTTTTATGAAGAGAGAGAAGCAGCGTTTGGATTTGAGAATATGCGTCAGATGGAAAAAGTAGTTAGTTTGTGGATCGTAGATTCTCGTTGGAAAGAGCATCTTCTAACTGTAGATCACTTGAGAGAAGGCATACATTTACGGGCTCATGCTCAGTCTGACCCTTTAGTAGAATATCAAAAAGAATCTTATTTTGCTTTTCAAGAAATGGTTATGTCAATTAAGGAAGGCATTGTAGAGTTAGTTTTTAGAACAAAAATTAAGCCTGCAGAAAAAGAGGTTGGAGTTTTTGCTGATTCAGCTAAAAATTTTATACATTCGCAATATACTCCAATGAAAAAAAATAAAGAAAAAGTTTCACCAACCCCTAAGGCTCTTAGCACTACTAAGAAGGTAGGGCGAAACGACCCTTGTCCTTGTGGTTCTGGTAAAAAGTTCAAAAAATGTTGTGGAAAGTAGTTTAGCTCATAGGTTGCAATCTACTAGCTACGAGCTACTAGCTACTAGCTATGAGCTAAACTATGATTAGCTTAATACTTTCTTTCATTAGCGGTTTGTTAACTGGATTAAGTTTTAACCTACCTAATTTATCTTTTTTGGTTTGGTTTTCAATAGCCCCTTTCATTTATTCCATAAGTCGAGGAAATTTTCGAACAAACATTCTTTCAGGAGTAATCTTTGCTTTCTCTTTTTATGGGGTTACTCTTTTCTGGGTAGCTAACGTCACTAGCTTAGGATTAATACTTTTGCTTTTTTATCTTTCTGTTTATAGTGTAATTTTTTCTTTGGTTGGGAAAAAACTTTACAGCAAAACTTGGCAGCTAATTACTTTTCCATCTCTTTGGGTTGTATTAGAATTTTTAAAAGAAAATATTTGGTGTGGTTTTGGATGGGCAAATTTAGGATATTCTCAATATCAGAATTTTCATCTTATTCAAGTAGCTGATTTAGTTGGAACAAAATTTATATCTTTTTTAATTGTGATGGTAAATGTTTTAATTTTGCAGCTAATTCTATCCTCAGCAAGAAGAAATAAAGACTTAGGAATTAGAAAAAATATTTTTAAAAAGTTAGTTTTTGTTGTTTTCGTTTTTATAGCTATATTTTTATATTCATTTGATAGATTAAAGAATTTGAAAGAAACAGATTCCTTAGAAGTATCTATAGTTCAGCCAAATATTTTTCAGGAATTAAAGTGGGATTCTTTTTCTCAGATTAATATTTTAAGCACATTGAGTGAGTTGGCTAAAAAGACAGAAGAAGACTCTTTAGTCATTTTTCCTGAGGCTTCTTGGCCACTTGTTGTTGATGATAATAATTTTTATGAATTAGAGCAATTTATTAAGAATTTAAATCGAGATGTTCTTATTGGGGCAGTAGTAGAGAAGAATGGTGAGTTTTTTAATCAAGCTTTGTTATTTGATAAACAAGCCAGGCTTATAGAAAGCTATAGAAAGATAAAGTTGGTTCCTTATGGCGAGTATGTTCCTTTAAGAAAATTTTTAACTTTTATTAGCGTTTTTAATTCTATTGGTGATATGTCTAGAGGTAATGATTTTGTAAGTTTTTCTTATAAAGAAAAAAGATTCTCTACTCTTATTTGTTTTGAAGATATTTTTCCTCAACATGTTATTCGTTTTGCAAAGGAAAATGATTTTTTAGTTAATATTACCAATGATGCTTGGTTTAAGGGGGAACCTCAATCTAGTCAACATCTTAGCATTATGACCCTAAGAGCTGTGGAAAATAGAATATCTATAATTCGAAGCGCTAACACTGGTATAAGTGGTTGGGTTTCTTTTAAGGGCGAAATTAATAAGTTTGTAAGTAATAAAAAGGAAGTGTTTATTGCTGGAATTGATAATTTTAAAATTTCTTTGAATAAAAAGCGAAGTCTTTATAACAGGTATGGAGAATTTTTTCCTTTTATTTGT
>JAVCBZ010000075.1 GCA_030765735.1 Candidatus Susulua stagnicola
CGGTTATTTTTAATAGAAATTGTGGACGTTGGAATTTGTTAGTGATAGAATTAAACCATATGAAGAAAAAAGATTTTAGAATAATTTTTTGATTAAAATATAGAATGTATTTGAAATAAAAAGTGAAATTTATTGTATTAAAGAGTAAGGACCATATATGTTTAAATCATTAGATCAACTCTCAGATGAAGAAATTGTGCGTATGGTTCAGTCAGGCGGACTTGAATCATTTGGTATATTAGTTAAAAGATATCAGGAGAAAATGCTGCGCTATGGAAGAAAATTTCTCTTTAATAATAATGACATTGAAGATTTGGTTCAGGAAGTATTTATTAAAGCATATACCAATATTCAAAGTTTTGATGCTTCAAGAAAGTTTTCTGCTTGGCTTTATCGTATTGCCCATAATCAATTTATTAATGCTATTAAGAAGAAGAAAGAGCCATTGCCTTTCTTTGATTTAGACGTTCTATGGCCTTATTCTGTTTCTAAAGAGAACGCTGATAAAGAAACTAATCAGAGAGAACTTAGTCAGATGTTGGAAAAATGTCTTGATAAGTTAAGTCCCAAATATCGTGAATCATTAGTCTTATATTATTTTGAAGAATTAACTTATAAGGAGATTGCTGATGTTTTACATATTCCGATGGCTACAGTGGGTATTAGATTAAAAAGAGGCAAGAAGATTATGAAATCTCTTTTTCAAAAATATGAATTCAATAAGTGATAAGATTTTTAATAAAATAAAAAAAGAGCAAATAAAGATGCGACCCAAGATATACTTTATCTTAAAGGCTGTTTTGATTGCTTTGACGACCTTATTAGTGGCCTTCTTTGTTCTGTTTCTAGTTAGCTTTATCTTCTTTAATTTAAGAGCTAGTGGAGCATGGTTTTTACCTAGGTTTGGCTTACCAGTCATTGGAATTTTCTTTAAATCATTACCTTGGCTTTTGATCTTAATAACGATAATTCTAATTGGCGTCCTAGAAATATTGGTTAAGCGTTTCTCCTTTGCCTATCGTAGGCCAATTCTTTATTCAATCTTATTCATCATTATCTTCACTTTTTTAGGCAGTTTTGCAATGAGTAGAACTCATTTGCATCCAGATTTTTTTTGGAAAGCCCAAGAAAGAAAATTGCCGATGATGGGTAGATTTTATCGTGATTTTGGTATGCCTAAATTAGGTGATGTCTATTATGGTATTGTTTTTGATATGATGGATAGTGGTTTTCATCTGGAAACACCTAAAGGCGAAATATTAACCGTTGTGGCTACTTCAACCATTCCTTCTCGATTAGGTAGCCCGATTATCAAAAAAGACGATAGAGTGATAGTTCTAGGCAAGCGGAAGAATGAGACAATACAAGCCTTTGGTGTTCGTAAGGTTGATAAACAATTTGAGATTTTTCAGCGTCGACCTCATAATCCGATACCTCGGATGAAATAAAAAGTTTCTTTACTTGTATTAATAAGTAGATAGACCAAATTAAAGGTCGAGAAGATTAAATAGTAAAGGAGTTTTATTATGAAAAAGAAATATCTTGCTTATGCAATCTTGCCAGTCCTAGCTTTATTTTTATCTGGTACAGGAATTGCTTCAGCTCATGGTTGGTTGGGTGGGGTTAATAACGCTACGCCCGAAGAAATTGTCCAACATCAAGAAACAATGTTTGAGAACAAAGCTGGACTTTTTGGTATTAGCGTTGATGAGATGAAAGATTACTGGGCTGAAGGCAAAAATTTTAAAGAAATAGCCGAAGCAGAGGGAATTACCCAAGAACAACTTCAAGAAGGAATGATAGAAGGGAGAAAAGAGCAGGCGCAAAACCATATGCAAACACTAGTAGATAATGGTGTTATTAGTCAGGATCAAGCCGATAATCGTTTACAATCCATGGAAGAGCGATTTACCAACGGTAAAATGGATAGAGGTTCCAGAGGTTCTCATCGTGGTTTTGGGATGAACTTTGGTTGGTAAGATTCTTATTCTCTATAAGAAAATCTTAGGCGCTTCTCGCAACAATCCCTACCTTTTCGGCAGGACAGACGGGGAGGCCTGAGATTCTCTTTATGCAAAATGGAGTCAGGAGCCTTTTTAGTTAAATAAAGACCATTTATTAAAATAGGTGGTTTTTTGTTTATGTGGTAAGGTTTATTTATATGACTAAAAGTAAAATGCTATATTTTATTCTCGCAATACTAATCGGTGTACTCATATTTATATATGCCGGAGTTGATGATAGCCCTGGAGGACAGCTGATAGGAGTATTAGTTGTTATTATCAGTATTGTAGGTATAATAAAGAGCAAAAAAAAAGGCTCCTGACCCATTTCTTATGAGAAAAGAATATTTTGATATAGCAATAATTGGTGGAGGACCGTCTGGCATGATGGCTGCTGGCCAAGCAGCTGAATTAGGAGCTAAGGTTCTTTTAATTGAAAAAAATGAGAGTTTAGGTAAAAAATTGTTAATTACAGGTGGCGGTCGGTGTAATCTCTCGCAGGCTGAGTTTAAAGATAGAATCTTTGCTGATAAATTAGGTAAAAAAGGAAAATTTTTATTATCAGCTCTTTCAGTTTTTGGACCAAAAGAAACTATTAAATTTTTTGAAAAAATAGGATTAAAAACTAAAATAGAAAGAGGTCAGCGAGTTTTTCCTGTTTCGGATAAGTCATATGATGTTTTAACTATTTTATTAAAATATCTAAATAAAAATAAAGTAGAGATATTATTAGGTCAAAGAGTAAATGGTTTTGAGATGAATGGTCAAAAAATAGAGAGCATAAGATTGAAAGGTCAAGAAATAATTGCTCATTCATATATCTTAGCTACTGGTGGAAAATCTTATCCTAGAACTGGTTCAGATAGCAAAAGTTATAAATGGGCTCAGCAAATAGGTCATAATGTTATAGACCCTAAACCAGCATTAACGCCTGTAAAAACTAAAGAAAATTGGCCTAGCGATTTACAAGGATTAAGTTTAAAAAATGTAAGTGTATCTGTTTTTCAAAACAATAAAAAGCAGGATTCACGATTCGGAGAAATGCTTTTTACGCATTTTGGAATTAGTGGTCCGATTGTTATTGATTTAAGTAAAAAAATAGGCGAGTTATTAAATACGGGAGAAGTAATTTTAAAAATTGATTTAAAACCAGCTTTAAGTATTGAAACTTTAGATAAAAGATTACAGCGTGATTTTAAGAGTAATAAGGATTTTAAAAATTATTTACCTAATCTTATGCCTAAAAGAATGGGTGGTTTAATACTTCGTCTGACCGGGATAGATAGGGACAAAAAATTAAATGTTATTACTAAAGATGAACGTAAAAAAATTATTGAAACATTAAAAAGTCTTATCTTAAATATTAGAGGTTTAGCTGGTTTTAATTCAGCTATAATAACTAGCGGTGGTATAGATTTAAAAGAAATTGATTCTAAGACAATGAAATCAAAAATTATTGAAAATTTATATTTTACTGGTGAAATTATTGATTTAGATGGACCAACCGGTGGTTTTAATCTTCAAATTTGTTGGACAACTGGTTATATTGCAGGAATAGAAGCAAGTAAGAGTATTTAGCTAATATTCTTTTGACAAAATATATTTTTTTTGTTATACTACAACTTAGTTAAATTACTTTAATTGACTCGACTCTTTTTGTGTCATTGTGACCCCAAGGGATATTGGGTCACGTTTTTTTTATGACACAATCAAAATTATGTAGTGGTCGTTTTAGCGATCTTGAAATCAGTGAAAAGATTATCGTGATTCTCGCAAAACAGGGATTTGATATTCCTACGCCAATCCAATATCAGGTTATCCCAGGCGCTTTGGAAGGGAAAGACATTGTTGGTATCGCTCAGACTGGGACAGGGAAGACATTGGCATTTGTCATTCCGATAATCCAACGCGTTTTTTTACACGAAGGACAGGGATTAATTTTAGTTCCCACACGCGAACTCGCGCTTCAAGTCGAACAAGTATTCAAACAAATTGGCGCTTCTTTAAGATTGCGTTGCGTAGCGGTTATTGGAGGTGCCTCTCAACGTGCGCAAGTCAACGCTTTAAGAAGCAATCCTCATATTATTGTCGCTACACCGGGACGCCTTGTTGATCTGATGAATCAAAAAGTTTATATACCTGATCGAGTTGGTACTATTGTTATTGATGAGGCTGATCGTATGCTTGATGCCGGATTTTTGCCTCAGATTAAAAGGGTTTTACAATCCGCGCGAAAGGAACGGCAAACAATGCTGTTCTCCGCGACGATGCCGAAATCTATTTCATCTTTGGCTGGCGCGTTTATGAAAATTCCGATAAGAATTGAAATTGCTCCGCAAGGGACATTATCAGAAACAGTAGAGCAAGAGGTTTTTATTGTCGCGAAGAACGATAAGATGCGTTTATTGGATTCTATATTGCAGAAGTATCAAAAAGATAAAACGCTCATTTTTTCGCGAACTAAATATGGAGCAAAGCGCATTGCTCGCGACATTCGAAATATGGGCCATACAGCGACAGAAATTCATTCTAATCGTTCTCAATCTCAGAGGAAAGTGGCGCTTGATGGATTTATAGATGAGAGGTTTCGCGTTTTGGTTGCGACAGACATTGCTTCTCGCGGGATTGACGTGAAGGATATTTCATTAGTGATTAACTTTGATTTTCCTCACTGTTCGGAAGATTATGTTCATCGCATTGGAAGAACGGGGCGAGTTGGTTGTTATGGAAAAGCTATCTCTTTTGTTACTTCTTCTGAAAAAGCGGGTATTAGAAAAATTGAACAATTAATTCGTCAGTCTATCCCAATTTTGTCTCTGCCAACACTTCCTCCAGAAAGAGCAAAACAGCCTCATAGGGAACAACCTCAATTTCGGAGAGGAAGACAGCCCTTCCCGCGAAGACAGCAGAGAACATCTCGGGGGCATCGTCAAAATAATCATTACCGATAAGTTCTAATATTGTCTAGCCAAGCAAAAAGTTCGAAAATCGCCTGCCTACCGGTAGGCAGGTCCCATCGGGGAATACCCGATTTCCCGCCTATTTATTTAGGCGGTTTTTTGTTTATATGGTAGAATTGTATAAAGACTATATTTCCTATTGACACGATATAGTTATGGGTATATGCTTATAATAGATAGTCAATATAAAAAGTCGGGCTATCGTAAATAACATAATTAATTTAAATAAAAATATATGCCAAGATTTAATGGAACAGGTCCTTCAGGTTATGGTCCTGGAAGTGGTCAAGGGCTAGGTCCCTGTGGTGGTGGTGCAGCTTATGGCCGTAGAGGAG
>JAVCBZ010000052.1 GCA_030765735.1 Candidatus Susulua stagnicola
AAATTATTGAGAAAGAGCAAATTATAAATAATGTTCAAGATAAAGGAAGTTATCTTTTGAAACGGCTTTATGATCTTAAGAGTAAATTTTCTTTTATTAAGGATGCTCGTGGTATAGGGCTTATGACTGGCTTAGAGCTTGATATTGATTCGTATCCGATATTTTTAGAGTGCTTAAAAAAGAAGTTAGTGATAAATTCTACTCACAAGAAAGTATTAAGAATTATGCCAGCTTTAAATGTTACTAAGCTTGAATTGGATAAAGGATTAAAAATTTTAGAAGAAGTTTTAAGTAAGTGTAAAGCTTAATAGAGGATTTTATAATGAGTCATTTTGTTTCTTTAAAATATTTTTCTTCTCAGGAAATAAATGAGATGTTAGATTTAGCTGCTCAGGTTAAGAAGGACCCTAAAACTTCTAAGAGTATTCTTGAAGGGAAATCTGTAGGTTTACTTTTTGAAAAAGCATCGTTGAGAACTAAGACTGCTTTTTATCTTGGAGCTCAGCAACTAGGAGCAAAAGTAATTTACTATTCACCGCAAGAGGTTAAAATAGGTCAACGTGAAGAAGTTACTGATGTTGCTCGGACGCTTTCAATGTATTTAGATCTGGTAGTGGTGCGAACTTTTTCACATAGCAATATTATGAAATTTGCTGAAATTTCTTCAATCCCAGTAATAAATGCTTTGAGTGACCTTGCTCATCCTTCACAGGCTTTAGCT
This sequence comes from Candidatus Susulua stagnicola, assembly GCA_030765735.1. Lineage (GTDB taxonomy): Bacteria > Omnitrophota > Gorgyraeia > Duberdicusellales > 4484-171 > Susulua > Susulua stagnicola. The sequence continues at coordinate 722 of JAVCBZ010000052.1, forward strand.
GATATATTAACAATTCGAGAATTAAAAGGAAATTTAAAAAAGCTAAAAGTAGCCTATATTGGTGATGGCAATAATGTTTGTAACTCTTTAATTTATGCTTTTTCTATTTTAGGCGGAAAGTTACATTTAGCTATTCCTAAAAGTTATCAACCTTACAAGAGTATTCTAGATGAAGTTAAGAGCTATCATAGAATTTCTGGAGCTAAAATTAAAATTACTGATTCTGTTGCAGAAGCGGCAAAGGGTGCAGATGTTTTATATACTGATGTTTGGACTTCTATGGGGGAAGAAAAAGAAAAAGAGAAACGAAAAAAAGCTTTTAAAAAATTTCGAATTGATGATAAAATCTTAAATATGGCAAAGACCGATGCGATTGTAATGCATTGTCTTCCAGCTCATCGGGGAGAGGAGATTACCTCTTCAGTTATTGACGGTAAGAGTTCAGTTGTTTTTAAACAGGCTGAGAATCGTTTATATACAGCAAAAGCTATTCTTACATATATTTTAAAAAGGTAGAAAGATGGAAAAAAAATTAGTTTTAGCTTATTCTGGTGGGTTAGATACTTCCTGTTGTTTGAAATGGCTTAAAGATAAGGGGTTTGAGGTAGTTTGTTTTTCAGCTGACCTAGGAAGTGAATTTTCTCCAGCTGAATTACGCAAAAAGATAGCAAAGTCTAAGAATGTAAAAATTTGTATTAAAGATTTAAAGAAAGAATTTGCTGATGATTATATTCTTCCGGCTCTAAAAGCTGGTGCTCTTTATCAGAATAAGTATCTTCTTAATACTGCTTTAGGTCGGCCATTGATTGCTAAATATTTAGTTGAGGTAGCTAAGAAAGAGGGTGCTTCATTTGTTAGTCATGGTTGTACTGCTAAAGGTAATGATCAGGTAAGAATAGAAGTAGGTGTAAAGGCTTTAAATCCTAAACTAAAAATTGTTGCTCCTTTAAGAGAGTGGGGGCTAACTTCTCGGGAAAGTGAAATTGCTTATGCTAAAAAACATAAAATTCCAATATCAGTGACCAAGAAGAAGATTTATAGTATTGATCAAAATATTTGGGGATCGAGTATTGAAGCTGGGATTTTAGAAGATTTAAATAACGAGCCGACTGAAGATGCTTTTGTTTTAACTCAGAGCTTAAGTAAAGCTCCTTTGGAACCTCAGCTTGTAACTATTGAATTTAAGAATGGAAAACCAATTAAACTAAATAATAAAGCATTAGATTTAGTTGCTTTAATTGGAAAATTAAATAAAATTGGTGGGAAACATTGTATTGGTCGAACTGATTTAGTAGAAGATAGGGTTATTGGCATAAAGTCTCGAGAAATTTATGAAGCGCCAGCAGCTTGGATTTTGTATACTGCTCATAAGGAATTAGAAAATTTAGTTTTGGATAAGGAGACTTTATATTTTAAAGAGTTAGTATCTTTAAAATATTCTCAGTTGGTTTATCAAGGGCTTTGGTTTAGCACTTTAAAACAATCTTTAGATAATTTTGTAGATGGAACTCAAAGCAAGGTGAGTGGTAAGATTACCCTTAAGTTATGTAAGGGGAATATTATTATTTCCAAGAGGAATTCGCCTTTTTCTTTGTATAAACAAGAATTAGCTACTTACGGGAAGGGTGATAAGTTCAATCGGGACTGGGCCCAAGGGTTTATAAATATTTGGAGTCAACCTTTTATCGGGTAATAACAGAGGTGTAACATGGCTAAGAAACTTTGGGGTGGAAGATTTAAGAAAGAAATTGATAAAGACTTTTTTCAATTTCAAAAGTCTATTCAGTATGATTATAAATTAGCAGAATATGATATTTATCATTCTATTATTCATGTGAATGCTCTTAA
>JAVCBZ010000060.1 GCA_030765735.1 Candidatus Susulua stagnicola
CCTCTCTCTAAAGACATATTTGTTTTTATATCGCTATCCTTTACTTTAAAAATGTTAGCAGCATAAATAGCATACCCTAAGCCAATTAAAATAATAAGGCAGCAAAAAATTAAGCTAGCCCACCAACCTATCTTGGAATTTATTCTAAAATTAAATTGTTTAAATTTTCTGCGTCTCTTTCTTGCCATATAAACCCCGTTACAAATATCAAACTTATCCCGTTACCGCTCCTAATTTGTAACGGGGTAAAGTTAACTCCACCATTTTAATAATTAATTGATTAAATTCTATTCCCGCTGTTTTAGCTGAAAGTGGAAAAAGGCTATGAGAGGTTAATCCTGGTATTGAATTAACTTCTAAAACAAAAGGGAAACCCTCTTTATTTAAACGTATATCAACTCGCGAAAAATGTTGACAACCTAAAACATTATGAGCACTCAAAGCAATAGCTTTAACTTCTCTTTCAATCTGATTATTTACTTGAGCTGGTGTAATAAACTCACTAGCCCCATTACTATACTTAGCTTCAAAATCAAAATATCCCTTTTTAGGAACAATCTCTACTATGGCTAAAGGCTTATCTTCTAAAATTCCTACTGTTAACTCCCTGCCTTCAATGTAATCCTCTAATATTGCACCATCAGAATGACAAAAAGCAAGGTCAAGTGCGCTCTTAAGAGTATTTTCACTTTCTACAATTGAAACTCCAATACTAGAACCCGAAGAATAAGGCTTAACTACTAAAGGATATTGAAGATTACTAGGGATGCTTTCTTCTTTTGAAAGAATAGAAAAGACAGGAGTAGAAACCCCTTTAACTTTAAACAAGTTTTTGGAGGCAAGCTTATTCATAGCTAAAGCACTTGCTTTTGGCCCTGACCCAGTATAATCAAGATCTAATTCTTGTAAAATTTTCTGAATTTGGCCATCTTCACCAAATTCTCCATGAAGAGCAATAAAAGCTAAGTTAATCTTGGCACTAAGAATAAGTTCTTTAATCCTTTTCTTTTTCTTAGTAAAAATGTCAACAAAGTCTACGTTCAAACCTTCATCAGACAAAGCTTTATAAACTTGACCACTGGAAATCAAAGAAATTTCACGCTCAGTTGACGTTCCTCCACCTAAAACCCCTATCTTCAATTCTTTTAAATTTCTCATAATTCAACTCAGAAGACAGAAAACAGAAATCGGAAGTCAGAAAACAGAAAATTTGACCTCTGACCTCTGTCTTCTGACCCCTGTCATCTGTTTTATTCCCATCGTTTAATTTCTTCTTGTAAGATTATACTATATTTTTTATAAATCTGATCCTTAATTTTCTGAATTAAATAATCAACATCACTATATTTAGCTGCACCACGATTAACAATAAAATTAGCATGACCTAGAGAAATTTGAGCATCTCCTTTTCTTAAACCCTTTAGCTGCAAAGAATCAATAAGATATCCTGCACTAGCCTTAGGAGTATTCTTAAAAATAGATCCACAGCTAGGAAAATTAAAATCTTGTCTGCTAAATCGCTTGGCTAAACACTTGCTAATCTTTTGCTTTAAATTATCTCCAAGCAAAAACTTTAATTTAGCTCCTAAAATTATATAATCTTGCAAAGAAGAAAACCTATATTTGAAAGTAATTTCTTTTTCTTTTAAAGTTTTAAAATTACCTTTCCGATCCATAACATCAACTTCAATAAGATTTGAAGAAATATTTTGGCCAAAAGAACCAGCATTCATGGCTATAAGGCCTCCTACTGTTGCTGGAATACCTGCGAGATTTTCTACTCCTGAGAGATTATTCTCTAAACAATATTTAATTAAATAAGAAAGTGGTGTTGAAGCACCAATTTCTAATAAATTTTCTTTTCCTCTTAAATAAATAAAATTCTCACCTAACTTTACTACTGGTTTTTTAATCAAAGAATCATTAACAAGAAGATTTGAACCTTTGCCAAGAAAATAAAAATCCGAACCAATACTCGAAATAATATTACCTAAATCATCAACACTATTAGCAGTATAAAAACATTGTGCCTCACCACCTATCCTTATTGATGTATGATTGCTAAGAATAACATTTTTAACTAATTCCGTTTTTCCTAAAGACACTTTCGAATTTCCTCCATTATGCTATTTATATCTCCAGCGCCTACGCCTAAGGCAAGATCACCATCTTTTAAACGACTAGGAACAGTAGCAACCAAGTTATTCTTAGGAATATACTCTACTTTACCTAATATATGTTTACTTATTTGCTCAGCTAACTCTTTGACATCAATCCCAGAAGTATTTTCTTCTGAAGCAGCATAAATATCACTTATTATTAGATAGTCTGCTGCTGAAAAACAGTTTAAAAACTCTTTTCTTAATGAATTTACTCTTGAAAAACGATGGGGTTGAAAAACTACAACTAAACGTTTATACTCTAGGAGTCCCACAGCACTTAAAACCGCTTTAATTTCCGAAGGATGATGAGCGTAATCATCAATAAAAGTTATTCCTTTAATCTTTCCTTTAGACTCCAAGCGTCTTCGTGTTCCCTTAAAACCTAATAACGCTTGATTAACTTTTTCTAAATCCGCATCAAGATAATGAAAGAAAGCAAAAACAGCCAAAACATTAAGACAATTATGCTTGCCAATAAGCGGTATCTTAGCAGATAAAATAAATTTTTCTTTTATATATAAATCAAAACAACTAAATCCTGAATCAAATTTAAAATTTACCCCTCTTAATAAATTTCCTTCCTCCCAACCAAAGCTTATGCCTCCTACTTCAGAAATGAGATTTGCTAAATAAGGTTGATCCCCCCACCCAATAACTTTATCTCTTGTATTTTTGGCAAATTCTAAAAAACTTTTTTGCAAACTTTCAATATTACCGTAATAATCAAGATGTTCAGAATCAATATTAGTAATTATTGAAACCCAAGGATTAAATTCAAGAAAACTTCCATCGCTCTCATCAGCTTCAATAACAAAATACTTATCTCCCCACCAAGCTCCTCGAGAATAATTAAGCGGTAATCCTCCTACAAATACAGCTGGTTTATACCCAAGAACAGTTAGGAGATAACCCAATAAAGCAGTGGTAGTAGTCTTTCCATGACTCCCGCTAATTGCAATTGTTTTTCTTCCTTGACAAAGCTCAGCTAAAAGCTTAGCTCTTTTAAAAATATTCACTCCTCTTTTTTTTGCCTGAACTATTTCCGGATTCTCTTCTCCAATGGCTGAGGAATATCCCAAGATATCGGTATCATCACTAATCTGTTCTTTGCTATGACCAATAAAAACCTCAATTCCTTCAGACCTTAGCATTTTTACATTTGCTGAATTATTTTCATCAGATCCTCTAACCTTAAAACCTCTATCTTTAAGAAGAAGGGCTAAACCACTCATTCCTATCCCACCAATACCTACTAAATAAACATTCTTTACCTTAGATAATAAGCCTTCCACTTTTCCTCCAACTTATCTAAATCTTTAAAATCATAAAAAACCTTTGATAAAGACTTCTCGATTCCCCCTCCTTTTCTAAGCCTGCGAAGTAAATCAGAAAACTTATTTTTTCCATATTCTTTCATAATAAAATTAATTATTGAAAAAGACTCTAAATAAAAAAGATTAATATAATCCTGTTCTCTATCATTTAAACTCCTAAGCTCTATATCGTTTAATTTTGAAAATTTTATATAAGTGTCTTTAGCTATTTGCTGTTTTAAAAAATAAATCCCATTTCGATAGGTATTCCCATACTTATCCTCCATGTAAACAGCAACTCCTTCATCCAACCAAAGAGGAAGTTTCCCCTCTCCTACATACTCACGAAAAATTATATGAGTCAGCTCATGGACAAAAACCGGAGTGGACATCTCTTGGTCAGAATAAGTATAAATCACTTTGTTACGATAATCAACACAAGCAGATGACCAAGGAGAACAGTTAAAATTTTCTAAATAATCATCCTTATTGCTAGCTATGAAAACTTTAGCCCGATTATCCCATGTCCAAAATTTATCCCGATAAAAATTAAATTGTTGAGTTATAACCCGATAATATTTCTCAGCTGTATTTTTTATCTTCCAGACATATGAATTATCAACATCCTCTTTATAATTGATTATAAAATGCTCGCTTTTTAATTGTTTAAAGCCATCTTCTGCTGCATAGACAATAGATATTCCTCCTAACTCAAAACCTATACTACTAATAAAAATATTACAAATTATTATTACTGTTAAAATCTTCATAGCTAATTCCTAATTTTATCTTTTTTAAATTATTTTTTATCCTCTGTCGTAAAACATCATCCTGAATAAGACTATTAAGAGAAGCACTGAAATTAACAAAAGAAAATTCATTCTGAAAGTGCACTATAGCTGCCCCTTTATCTTGTAGATATAAAGCATTCTCCTTCTGATGTCCACCAGCATTAGGGAGAGGCAGGAGAATCGCTGGCAATTGGTAAAACGAAATCTCACCCAAAGTATTAGCCCCTGCCCTTGAAACCACAACATCAGCAGCACTATAAAGAGTCTCTATGTTATAGTAAAAATCCTTAACAAAACTCCTAACTTTCATTGTATTATAAAAGGGCATAATCTCCAAATACTTATCTTTACCAGTAATATGTATTATTTGAATTCTTCCTTTAAAATTTTGAACAAATTTTACAAATAGATCGTTAAGAAAAACTGACCCCTGACTTCCACCAAGACAAAATACAACCGGGTCATCATTAAAATTTAAACTTTTTCGAGCAACCGCTCTATCAATTTTCTTTATATTCTTCCGTAAAGGTATCCCAATTGTTGTGCTCTTTTTATTTGTGTCTCCTTGAAATCCACGTAAAATCTTACTAACAAATGGCATTAAAACCCAATTAGCCTTGCCAAAACTTAGATTAGGCTCATAAATAAATGTTTGAACTCCTAATAAAGAACTAAATAAAACCAAGAAGAATGAATCCCTCCCACCAAATCCAATAACTTTGTTTGGCCTTAGCTTTAAAAGAAGGTATAAAGCCTCAAAAAAACGCCAAATAAAAGGGGTCAACTCCCTTTTAAAGAAAGATAAAACGCCTCTCCTGCAATCCAAAAAGGGAGTTGACCCCTTTTTGAAGGAAAAACTCTTGCCAAAACAAACAAAACCTTCTTTTTCAATATATTTTTTAAGATATTCTGAAGTAGCAAAAAAATAAACCGTGGCTTCCTTACTAATTTTAGCCCCTAGGCTTAATGCTGGAAAAATATGTCCAGCACTTCTTTCACATACAAAAAGTATTTTCATATTAACTGCTTAAGTTTTTACTAAAGACTTCTGACTCTTGTCTTCTCTACGAGAAGCATTAAAGAATAAACCCAAAAGAATGTAGTGTACAACTAAGTTACTTCCACCATAACTCATAAATGGCAATGGCAACCCTTTAGTAGGGAAAAGCCCACAACTAACTCCAATATTTATCCCTACCTCAAGAAAAAAAATAAAAATTATACCCCAAAGAATACCTCGCCTGAAACCATCTTGGGAAAATTTAGCAATTTTAAACATCTTATGGAATATTACAAAAAACACAAAAATCAACCCAAATGATCCCCATAAACCAAATTCTTCAGCAATAATAGAAAAAATAAAATCAGTATGAGCTGCTGGAAGAAAAAATAGCTTCTGTAATCCTTCCCCCAGACCTACACCCCAAAAACCTCCAACTCCATAGGCAATCTGAGATTGAATCAACTGAAATCCTGACCCTTTAGGGTCCTTAAAAGGATCGAGATAAGCTATGATCCTGCTTATACGATAGGGATATAATTTTATAAGAAAAAGAGCTATAACTGTGCCAACTACAATTACAAAAAATAAATGCTTCCGCTTAGCACCAAAAAGAAAAAGAAAAAGAATAGTCCAAAAAACCCAAAAAATAGCTGTACCTAAATCTGGTTGCAAAATCAATAAACAACATATC
>JAVCBZ010000085.1 GCA_030765735.1 Candidatus Susulua stagnicola
AGACCATTCTTAATCATTTTTTAAAATTAAAGAATGCTCTTTCTTCAGTTAAGCCATTAATTTGTTATTCAGTTAAAGCTAATTCTAATCTTTCATTATTAAAGCTTTTGGTTTCAAAAGGATCAGGTTTAGATATTGTTTCTGGTGGAGAACTTTATCGAGCCAAGAAAGTAAAATGTCTAGCTAAAAAAATAGTTTATGCTTCAGTAGGTAAAACTGATATCGAGATAAGAGATGCTATAAATTATGGAATATTAATGTTTAATATAGAATCTTTGCCGGAGGCAGAAAGGGTTAATAAGATTTCTGGAGAGTTAAAGAAAAAAATTAAAGTAGCCTTACGTTTTAACCCTGATGTTAGGTCAGGAACTCACGCTTACATTACTACTGGTCAAGCAGAAACTAAGTTTGGCATGGATGAACAAACAGTAAAGTCTATTTTTGCTTTTCCAGCTAAGTATCCAAATTTAAATATTGTTGGAATTCATATGCATATTGGTTCACAAATTACTAAGGGAGAACCATTTATAAAGACTTTTAAGAAAGCTAATAGAGTTATAAGAGAATTAAAAGCTAAAGGAATAAGATTAGAGTATCTGAATATTGGTGGTGGGTTAGGTATAGTTTATGATAAGGAAAGGCCTCAGACTGCTAAAGAATTTGCTAAGAAAGTTTTGCCTTTGCTTAAAGAATCGGGATTGAAAATTATCTTAGAGCCAGGAAGATTTATTGTTGGTAATGCTGGAATTTTAGTAACCAAGGTTATTTATTTGAAAGAAACTGACCAAAAGAATTTTATTATTGTTGATGCGGCGATGAATGATTTATCTCGACCTTCTCTTTATGGAGCTTACCATAGAATAGTTCCTTTAGTCAAAAGGATGAAGGATAAAGGAAGAAGGAAGAAGTTGGCTGATGTGGTGGGCCCAGTTTGTGAGAGTGGCGATTTTTTAGGTAAGGGAAGAAAGATGAAAGCTAAATCAGGTGATCTTATTGCTGTTTTAGGAGCAGGAGCTTATGGTTTTAGTATGAGCTCTAATTATAATTCTCGTCCTAGGGTAGCTGAAGTATTAGTCAAGAGCAAAAAAGCTTACTTAATCAGGAAGAGAGAAAATTATCAAGATTTAATTGAAGGTGAAATCATTATTTAAAAGAGATTATATAGATTGAAAGATAAGATTACACAGATTGGGTAAATGATGAAAATAGAGTTTTATAAATTACAAGCTTCTGGCAATGATTTTATTCTTCTTGATAATATTAAGAGTAAGAATAAATTTAGCATTGCTTTTTATAAGAATTTTGCAAAAAAGTATTGCTCTCGTAAATTAGGAATTGGTGCTGATGGAGTATTAATAATCCAACCATCAAAAAAAGCTGATTTTAAGATGAGAATCTTTAATTCTGATGGTTCAGAAGCTGAGATGTGTGGCAATGGAGCTCGTTGCGTAGGGCTTTGGGCTTATTTGGCATCTCAGAGGAAAAATGTAAAATTTGAAACTAAAGCTGGAATTATTGATGTTAAAATTGAAATTAAGAATAAGACTACATTGGTAAAGATAAAGACATCTATTCCAGTTGGGCTAAAGGTTAATTTACCACTTAAGGTTTTAGGGCGTAAAATAAAGGTAAATTTTATTAATACTGGTGTACCTCATGTAGTTATTTTTGTTCAGGGTTTAGATAAGATTGATGTTGATAAAATCGGTAGAGAAATACGTTTTCATAAGCAGTTTAAGCCAGCGGGAACTAACGTTAATTTTGTAGAGATAAAGGGCGATAGCTCAATTAAGGTAAGGACTTATGAGAGAGGAGTAGAAGCTGAGACTTTAGCTTGTGGCACTGGATCATTAGCTTCAGCAATGATTTCTTGGCTTAAGCTTAATCCTGAAATTAAGCAGAAGAACTTAATTTCAATGCTTGTCACAACTAAAAGCAAAGATGTTTTAAAAGTTACTTTTTCCGCCAAAGGCGGATCTGTCTCCGGCGGAGATGATAAGGCAGAGATAGATAATGTTTGGCTGGAAGGAAAAGCTTATTTAATTTATCAAGGTATAATTAAAGAGGGGGTAGGAGCATGAGAAAGAAAAAAATTCTAGTTTCAGCAATTTTAGGTTTCTTTGTTTTTATTGCTTTTGTTGTTAGTGTAGCTAAAACTGGGAATGGAGAAAATTTAACTGTGACTACCTATTATCCTTCACCACATGGAGTATACAAAACACTTAATGTTAGTGAATTAATTCTTAAACCTTTGGATAAAGCTCCTAAGGATCCAGTAGAAGGAATGATTTTTTTCTCATCTGGCAAAGGAGAAGATGATATGGGTAATAAGATTGATAAAGGTATATGGGTTTGTTCTGGTGCAAGATGGTACCCTTTAGCTCTTTTAGAAGAAAGAATAAAATAATAAAAATTTTTAGTTTAATATTAAAGTAAGAAAATATAAAAGGGGGAATTATGTTAAAGGGAAGTATAGTCGCTTTAATTACGCCATTTGATAGTCAAGGCCAGATAAATGACGATAAGCTTAAAGAGCTAATTGATTGGCATATTGAGAAGGGTACAGATGGTATCTTAGTTTGTGGTACTACTGGCGAAAGTGCGACCTTAACCCATCCTGAGCATAGAAAGATAATTGAATTAGCATCGAAGCATGTAAATAAAAGATTGCCAGTATTAGCTGGTTGTGGTTCTAATTCGACTAAAGAAGCTCTTGATTTAGCTAGTTATGCTGAAAGTGTAGGTGCTGATTATTCTTTAGTTATTACTCCTTATTATAATAGGCCTACCCAAGAGGGGCTTTATCAACACTTTAAAACAATAGCTGATTCAGTAAACATTCCGATTATTATTTATAATGTGCCTTCTAGAACTGGAAGTAATATATTGCCTGAGACTGTAGCTAGGCTTTATAAGGATTGTAAAAATATTGTTGGTATAAAAGAAGCTAGTGGTTCCTTAGATCAAATTACTAATATTATGACTTTAGTTGATGATAAGTTTTTGTTGTTTTCAGGAAGTGATGAGATTAATCTGCCAGTGCTCTCTATTGGTGCAGCTGGAATAATTTCAGTAGTAGCTAATATTATGCCTCGTGAAACCCATGCCTTGGTTGCTAGTTTTTTAGAAGGCAATTTAGCAGAAGCTAAAAGGTTACAATTATATCTTTATGATATCATTAAAATACTTTTTATTGAAACTAATCCAATACCAGTAAAAACTGCTTTAGAATTAATGGGGATGATTGAGCTTAATTTGAGATTACCTCTTTGTAAAATGAGCTCAACAAATTTAGATAAACTAAAAGTAATGCTTGAAAAATATAAATTGATTTAGGAGGATTGATGATTAAAGTTGGCATAAGTGGTGCATGCGGAAAAATGGGCAAGAGAATTATTGCTTTAGCTTCTGGTTTCAAAAATTTAGAAATTGTTTTTGGCTTAGAAGCCAAAGACCATCCTGAAGTAGGTAAGACTATTGATAAGGTTAAAATTACTGCTGATCTTAATAACATTGAGGCCTGTGATTGTTTAATAGATTTTAGTGCTCCTTTAGCTACTTTAGAGTATTTAGATTATGCAGTGAAGTTTAAGAAGTGTATGGTTATTGGTACTACTGGTTTAGATAAAGAGGCACAAGAAAAAATAAAACAAGCTGCCAAGAGTATAGCTATTATTTTATCTCCTAATATGAGTGTAGGGGTAAACCTTCTTTTTAAATTATTAAAGATAGCTGCTGGTACTTTAAAAGATTATAAGGTGGGTATTCAGGAAGCCCATCATATCCATAAAAAAGATTCTCCATCAGGTACTGCTAAAAAAATAGCTGAAATTATTAATCAACAAGGGTTTAATATAAAGACAGAAGATATCAAAGCTGATAGATATGATGATATTATTGGAGATCACAAAGTAGTTTTTGAAAGTGGTGTAGATAAAATAGAGTTAAGCCATAGCGCTAAAACGAGAGATATTTTTGTTCAGGGGGCTCTCTTATCTTCTGAATGGATTGCCAATAAGAGCGCTGGTTTTTATTCAATGGAAGATGTTTTGTTTGGCTAAGGTTTAACAATAGGAGATTAAAAAAGATGTGGGAATTATCAGATAGATTGAAACGATTACCACCGTATTTATTTGCTGAAATCGATCGAAAAAAGAGCGAACTTAGAAAAAATAAAGTTAAGTTTATTGATCTTAGCATTGGTGACCCTGATATAGAGGCACCCTTAGGAATGATAAAAACTTTAGTAGTTGCTGCTAAGATAAAACTGAATCAGAAATATGCTCTTGATCAGGGTAAAGATGAATTTCGTAAAGCTATTAAGAAATGGTTTAAGAAAAGATTTACAGTTTCTTTAGACCAAGACAAAGAAATTTTACCTTTAATTGGTTCTAAAGAAGGGCTTGTCCATTTTCCTTTGGGAGTAGTAAATAGAGGTGAATATGTTATTATTCCCTCTCCAGGTTACCCTGGTTATAGAGGGGCAGCTTTTCTTGCTGAAGCAAAAGTTTATGAAGCTGGGCTTTTGGAGGAAAATAATTTTTTACCTGATCTTTCAAAAATTCCGATAAATGTCCGTAATAAAGCAAAATTAATTTACCTAAATTATCCAAATAATCCCACTACAGCTTTAGCGCCGCTTAGTTTTTTAAAAGAATTAGTTAATTTTTGTTCAAAATATGGAATTATTTTAGCCTATGATAATGCTTACTCGGAAGTGTATTTTGATCAGAAACCTCATAGTATTCTAGAGGTCAAAGGAGCTTTTGAGGTAGCTGTAGAATTTCATTCTTTGTCTAAGACTTTTTGTGTAACTGGTTTAAGAGTTGGCTGGGCAAGTGGTAATAAAGATCTTATTAAATCTTTATTAAAAGTAAAAGCTAATGTTGATTCGGGAATTTTTGGAGCAATTCAAGAAGCTGGGATACAAGCTTTAGAAAAAGAAGCTGGTTATGTGAGCAAATTACGAGAAAGAATAAGAGAGAGAAGAGATTATTTTGTTGACAATTTAAGGAAGTCTGGCTTTAATAATATTTATTCTGATTCTACTTTTTATGTTTGGGCCAGGATTCCTAAAGGTTTTAAGTCTTCGTTAGACTTTAGTAAATATTTGCTTAGTGAAAAGAGAATTATCGCTACTCCTGGAGTAGGATTTGGAAAATATGGAGAAGGATTTATTAGGTTTGCTTTAACTGTGGATAAGAGTAAAATAAAGCAGGTTTTTAAAAACAAGCTTATTTAGTTTAAGGAGATTAGAATGCGCAAAGTTATATTATTTTTATTGATTGTTCTTATATCTCATACGGCTTTTGCACTTAATCTTGAAAGTGATGTTCTTGAGAATAAAGGCTATATTCCTGATCGCTATACTTGTGATGCTCACGGCTTTTCTCCTTCTCTTAGTTGGAGTGATGTTCCTAAGAATGTTAAAAGTTTTGTTCTTATTTGTGATGATTCTGATTCTTCTTTTAAGATTTGGGTTCATTGGGTAGCTTTTAATATCCCTTTAGAAGTAACCAGTCTAAAAGAAGGTATTTCTAAAGAGGAATTATCTGAATTACTTATTACCGAAGGTACAAATGATTTTGGTAAAGTGGGTTATCAAGGGCCTTGTCCCCCATCGGGTAAGTCTCACCGCTATTCTTTCAAGCTCTACGCTTTAGGTACTACTCTAGCCTTAGAAGAAGGAGCATCTAAGAAGGATATAATTGAAGCTATGCAAGGACATATCATTGCTGAAGCTAAGATAGTAGGTCGTTATCGACGACCAAGTGAAACCCAAGAACAGGAAGCAGAGTAAGTTTAAATATAAACAATAAGATCCTGCGACTTCTTGTAGTTGCTCAGGATCAATTCGATTTAGCATTTTTTCAAAGAAAAAATGCTGATCTCATTGAGGAGGTTCTATGTCTAAGATTAAATTAGTAAAGGGAAGAGAAGTAATTGATTCTCGAGGAAATCCTACTGTGGAGGTAGATGTAACTTTAGTTGATGGTGCTTTTGGTAGGGCAATAGTTCCTTCCGGTGCATCAACTGGAGAATTTGAAGCTCTAGAACTTCGTGACCAAGATGAAAATAGGTTTTCAGGAAAAGGAGTTTTAAAAGCAGTGAATAATGTTAACAAGAAAATTGCACCTAAGATTAAAGGCCAAGATGCAGATTTTCGTAAAATTGATAAGTTTCTTATTGCACTTGATGGAACGCCTAATAAAGCTAGATTAGGAGCTAATGCTATACTTGGTGTATCTTTAGCTTTAGCAAAGGCAGCAGCTAATTCAAAAGGAGTACCTTTTTATAAGTATTTAGGAGGAACAAAAGCTAATCTCTTGCCTCTTCCATTAATGAATATTTTAAATGGAGGAATGCACGCTGATAATAATTTGGATATTCAAGAGTTTATGATTGCTCCTTTAGGTTTTGCTAAATTTAGTAGAGCTATTCAAGCTGCAGTAGAAATTTTTCATAGTTTAAAAGCAATTTTAAAGAAGAAAAAACTTTCAACTTCAGTTGGTGATGAAGGTGGATTTGCTCCTAACTTAAAGAGTAATGAAGAAGCTCTTGAATTAATAGTTGAGGCGATTAAAGCTGCTGGCTATAAGCCAGGGAAAGAAGTAGCCCTTGCTCTTGATCCGGCAGCAAGTTCATTTTATAAGAATGGAAGCTATGTTTTTGAAGGTAAGAAGAGAGATTCTAAATATATGATTGATTTTTATAGTCAGATAGCTAAAAAATATCCAATAGTTTCAATAGAAGATGGCCTAGATGAAAACGATTGGGAAGGTTGGGCTAACCTTACTAAGAAGTTAGGTAAGAAAATCCAAATTGTTGGTGATGATTTATTTGTTACCAATACTAAGAAACTAAAACAGGGAATAGATAACAAAATAGCTAATTCTATACTTATTAAGGTAAATCAAATCGGAACTTTATCTGAAACCTTAGCTGCAATTAATATGGCTAGTAAAGCAGGATACACTTCAGTAATTTCTCATCGCTCTGGTGAAACTGAAGATACAACAATTGCACACTTAGCAGTTGGAAAATCTTGTGGTCAAATTAAGACTGGTTCGCTTTCAAGGACAGATAGAATTGCTAAATATAATGAGTTATTAAGGATAGAAGAGGAGTTAGGTAAAAAAGCTTGCTATGGTGGAAAAACTTTTCAATATAAGTAAGAATAAATGGATAGGAATAGCTGCAGGCATTCTTTTCTTATTTATTTTGGTTATGATGATCTACTTTCCTAATTATGCCAGATTAAAGAAAATAAGAGATGAAAACAAAAGAATTGTTTTAGAGAATGCTGGAATAATTGAGGAAATAAAAGATTATGAAGATAAGCTTAAGATGGTTGGCGAAGATCCTTATCTTTATGAAAAAATTGCTCGGGAAGAGCTTGGAATAGCCAGAGATGGCGAAATAGTTATTGACATAGAAGAATAAGTTGTTAACATGTATAGTAATTTCGCGGGGTAGAGCAGTCCGGTAGCTCGCAAGGCTCATAACCTTGAGGTCACAAGTTCAAATCTTGTCCCCGCAACCATCTTTATATAAGTGGAGATTGATTAATTTCAGTCTCCACTTTTTTATTATTTGGTGTTTATGCTTCAGGGGTAACACTCGGATAACAAAAATTTTTT
The DNA here is from genome assembly GCA_030765735.1 of Candidatus Susulua stagnicola. Taxonomy (GTDB): domain Bacteria; phylum Omnitrophota; class Gorgyraeia; order Duberdicusellales; family 4484-171; genus Susulua; species Susulua stagnicola. The sequence goes on from JAVCBZ010000085.1 coordinate 7,641, forward strand.
CAAGCCCTTTATTTACATATTTTTTGATTGGTGTCTTTTTTGGACACCAGATTTTGCCAATTCTAATTGACTAAGTTTAGTTGATTCGGAAAGCAAAGATATTCCAAGGTCTTTCGGAGTATATACTTAAGGCTATATAAAAATCTTGAGATTAATGCTGGAAATTTGTTTAAAACATCATAAATGATGTGCTATAGCTATTAATGGCTTTAATAAATCAATTATGATGCATTAATAACAATTACTATTAATATTGACATAAGACATCAAATATGATACATTCTATACGTGAAGGTAATTTAAAACTTTAAAAGTGAGGTTTAATATGATTAGTAATGAAATGTCAGATGGAGCAATTTTAAGCGAACTTGGATTACGAATTTCAAGGCATCGCCTGAACAAAAATATGACACAAAGTGCATTAGCTATTGAAGCTGGTGTTTCAAAACCAACCATTCAGCGCATTGAGCGCGGCGCATCTGTTCAATTATCAAAACTGATACGTATTTTGCGCGCGCTAGATTTAATTAAGAATATGGAGTCATTTATACCTGAGCTTGCAGTGAGTCCACTTCAGCAACTTGAAATGAAAGGAAAAATAAGGCAGCGTGCTTCATCATCGCAGGAAGATGATAAGGGGGTTGATTGGTCCTGGGGAGACGCGGAATGAGCATTGCAGAGGTCAGACTTTGGGGTAGAAAAATTGGGGCTGTTGCTTGGGATAGTGAAAAGAATATTGCGAATTTTGAATATGAATCTTCATTTGTAAAAAGTGGTATCGAGGTTTCTCCAATAACTATGCCACTTTCTTCTCAAATTTATTCTTTTCCTGTGTTGAAAACAGATGCATTTCGTGGGCTTCCCGGATTGTTGGCAGATTCTTTGCCTGATAAATTTGGTAATGCATTAATCAATGCTTGGCTAACAAAAGAGGGAAGGATGCCAGAAAGTTTTAATTCGGTAGAACGTCTTTGCTATATTGGAAAACGAGGTATTGGAGCGCTTGAATTTATACCTTCGCAAGGACCTGTCTCTAAACCTTCAAGAAATATTAATATTGATTCTTTAGTTGAACTAGCCAGTGAAATTCTTTTAAAGAGAAACTCCTTTAAGAGTTCATTTTCAATTCCGAAAAGAAATAAAACCTTGCAAGATCTCTTAAGAGTAGGAACTTCTGCAGGTGGCGCGAGAGCAAAAGCGATTATTGCATGGAACCCTGAAACTCAACAAGTTCGATCGGGGCAGATCAAAGCTGGATTAGGATTTTCGTATTGGATATTAAAATTTGATGGCGTGTCTGGAAATACCGATAAAGATTTAGAAGATTCAAAAGGATTTGGACTTATTGAGTATGCATATCATAAAATGGCAATAGATGCAGGAATAGAAATGAGTGAATGCAGATTGCTAGATGAAAACAATAGAAGACATTTTATTACAAAGCGGTTTGATCGAACAGAGAATGGCGGCAAAATACATATGCAGTCTTTAGGTGCATTAGCCCATTATGATTTTAACCAGGTTGGAGCATATTCGTATGAGCAAGCTATTCAAGTTATGCGAAAATTAAAATTAGCTATGGATGCCATAGAGGAGCAATTTAGGCGAATTGTATTTAATATTATTGCAAGGAACCAGGATGATCATGTTAAGAACATCGCATTTTTAATGAATAAGTTAGGTGAATGGAAACTTTCGCCAGCATTTGATGTTATTTATAGTTACAATCCTTCGGGCATTTGGACTAATATGCATCAAATGTCTATGAATGGAAAGCGAGATGAATTTGATAGAAATGATTTCATTGAATTTGCTAAGACTGCGTTAATGAAGAGGGGAAGAGCTGAAGCAATTCTTTCTCAAGTTCAAGATGTTGTGTCAAAATGGCCAACGTATGCCAAAGATGCTGGTATCACAGGCGACACAATAAAGAAGATTGCTAAAACCCATCGAAAGATATAAAAACGCTCAGCATCAACTTAGTGTATTATTTAGACACCTATCACAGTTAAATCTTAAAAAACTCAACAAACCAACTAACTATTTACTATAGCTTACAAGGCTCATAACCTTGAGGTCACAAGTTCAAATCTTGTCCCCGCAACCAGAAAATAATAAGCCCAGATTACAAATGCGTAGTCTGGGCTTTTTTATTAAATTTTGCTTCAAAGTCGTTAAAATGGTACAATAATATTAAGTGAAATTTAATATTAATTAGCATAAAGGAAGTAATAAAGGAAAAACATGAAAGATAATATTATTGATATGGTAGTTGCTTTGCGAAATGGTTTTAATGATTGGTGGAGTACATTTAGTAATTCATTAATCGGGCACTTAAATTTTGAAAGTATTGTTATCGCTATTTATGCTATGTATGTTTTAGCCTCACTTGGAGATATTATTGATAAAACAAAAGAGGGCAAAGAAGAAGGTAACCATCTTAAAGGATTGTTTGCTGTACTCAAAACTGTTGGCTACCTTTTAGTAATTTACTGTTTTGGCTTGGGTGTTGTTTTTGTTTTTCCGGCAAGTGATTTTGTTCTTTCTTTGAAAAAAATGCTTAATCAGTATTATGCTTATCCTTTATTAGGTATAGGTATATTATTAATTTGTGGGTTTATAGCTTATATCTGTGGAATAATTTTTGCTTATATTCATATAATGGCTAAAAAAATTTTTAGAAAGAGATAAAGTAAAGTTTTCATTGGTAAGGTATCCTGCCTATATCTGTAATTAGAAAATAAGAAAAGAAGATTAATTATTTTCAATCAATTCGTTTTGTCTCTAACTAAAATAATGATATAATAAATAAAAATAGGAAATAAATATTATCAGTTAAAAAATTCTAATAGCTGATGATGATGAGTTTTTAGATAGAGTTAAAGAATTGTTAACTTAAGTGAATAATAAATTTGGATATAAGATGAAAAATAAAAACTGTATAAAATGTGGTCAGTATAAGAATTGTAAAGACACAAGTAGTTCATGGGTTTTTGTTATTATTGGAATGATCGCAACTATAGCAGTACGAGTAGTAACCATACTAATGAATGTTAATCCTTTCTATGGAAAGATTGCTTGGTATATCGGAGTTATTGGTTTTTTTATCTTTTTTATATATAAATTTAAAGTAAGCCAATCAAGGGCTCAGCTTATTGTTGAAAAAAATCTTATTGTAAAAATCAATAACAATCAGCAATTGGCTAAAGATGATTATGTCAATGTAGGAGAGTTATTGTGTAGTTTAGTTTCGAGAAAAGAAAGATTAAATTATTTTTTTATATTTGCATTATCAGCTTTAGCCTTAATTTTTGCTATATATATGGATTTTATAAAATAGAAGGAGGAATGATATGAAGAAGTTAGTAATAGGCGTTGCATTGTTAATGGTATTATGTGTCCAAGGTTGTGCGTTAATTGGTACAGCTGTATCAGCTGCTGCAGCTTATGGCATAGCCAAGGCTTTTGATTAAGATTATTAAAGTGTTTCTAAGACCAATAAAATTTGCAAAAGCAAGAGGTAATTTATGCGTTTTGAAGGATTAAACCAAAGGGTCAAAAGTCATAAGTTCTTTAATTTCAATAATTTGTAGAATATAAAAAAAAATAGGAGCTTTTTTACCCCTATTTTTTCTAGAAAGAAGGATTTTTGTTTATCTAAACCGCTTCCGTGGCTGGTGAAACTTTCGACATCTAAGTTATACAATATAAACAGGGTGATTACAATGTTTTGAGAGCGGTATTTTGAAAGCGTTTTTAATTTTAGCCTATTCAATTTTTAAGACTTGACTTGGTTTTTTGATGCGGTATTATTTACTGTAGGATATAGGAGATAATTATCGGGTTGTTGTAGTTGTGGAGCTAGACTTAAGGAATAATCAAATTTCTTGACTTGTAAAGTTGATTGTGATAACCTAAATTCGTTAATTTAAAGGAGGCAATAATGCGCAAAACAAGTCTTATTTTATTAGTTATTTCTCTTTTAGTTTTGAATGGATGCATGGTGGTTTTCCAAAAAGGTAGACGTTCAGATCTTGAGAAAATAGAAGTTTTAAAAAGTGAATTAGACAAATTAAAAAATGCAGGAGAACTCTTAGAGAGTCGTCTCGTTGAAGAGATAGAGGATAAAAAGGTAAGCTTGACTATGGCTGAGAAAGGTTTAGTCATTACTTTTGTCGCAGAAGTTCTTTTTGATTCTGGAAAGGAAAAGTTAAGAGGTCAAAGCCTTTCGATTTTAGATAAAGTAATCAGAATCTTAAAAGAAGAGGTTCCTGGTAACAAAATCGGGATTGAAGGACATACTGATAATGAGCCGATAAAACATTCTCGTTGGAAATCAAATTGGGAGCTTTCTTCTCAACGGGCTTTAAGTGTGTTGCATTATTTAGAGAAGAAGAATATTTCTCCTAAAAGATTATCGGCAATTGGTTATGGAGAATATCAGCCGATTGCTTCCAATGATCTAGTTGAAGGAAAGCAGCTTAATAGGCGAGTAGAAATTGTCATTTTACCTAAAGTGATGAAAAAGGGGATTGAAGAAATAATTGAGGAACCTTTAGAAACAAATGAGGAGGAGTTGAAATGAAAGACAACCCGTTGATAATAAGCCTTTTAATTGGTTTAATTGTGATTTTGGTTATTGCTGGCGTATCTCTTTTGGTTAATATTAATGCTTTATCTGGAGTTTATAAACAAGAATTAGCTAAAAATATAAGTCTTGAGAAAAATGCTGAAGATTTAAAAGCTAAAAATAGTAGCTTAACTGGCGATATTGGAAAATTGAATCTTACGATAGAAGACCTTAAAGAAGAGAATATGAAAATAGAGAAGCTAAAAGAAAAGCTAGAAGAGAACTTAAAAGAAGAGTTAATGAAGCAAAAAGTCACAGTAGAATAACCCGTAAACTAGTTAATATATTCTTATAAAAGGGGGCAGTAGCCCTCTTTTATTTTAGATGAAAATGGAAATACCTTATCATATAGCAGTAATTATGGATGGGAATGGAAGATGGGCTAAGAAGAGGATGTTACCTCGTATGGTTGGACATCGTCAGGGTGCAAAAAGAGTTAAAGAGATACTTAAGGAAGCAAAGAATATTGGAGTAGGGGTATTAACTATTTTTGCTTTTTCTACTGAAAATTGGAATAGACCAAAAAAAGAAATAGAATTTATTTTTTCTTATTTAGTTAAATTTTTACAAAGTAATCAAAAAGAATTTGTAAAAAATGACATAAAGTTTAAGGCAATTGGGAGAAGAGATAGATTTAAAAAGGAAGTTATTGAAGAAATAAAAAAAACTGAAGAACTAACTAAAAACAATAAAAGCTTTATTTTTAATGTTGCTTTAGATTACGGTGGAAAATGGGATATTGTTAATGCAACAAAAAAAATAGCTAAGAAATGTATAGCTAAAAGCATAACCTATAACGATATAGATGAAGAGTTATTCAACAAGTATATTTCTTTAAGTGATGTCCGGCCACCGGATTTGCTTATTAGAACTTCTGGAGAAAAAAGAATTAGTAACTTTTTAATTTGGGATTTAGCTTATAGTGAATTTTATTTTACTTCAGTTTTATGGCCAGAGTTTGACAAAGAAAATTTGCATAAGGCTATAAAAGCTTATTCTCAAAGAAACAGAAGGTTTGGTGCAATAGATAAAAATTAGGGTTTTAAAAAGTTTGTAGTTTTAGAATAAATAAGAGGATTTATGAAAAAGCGTTTGGTTCCATTCAGCATTCTAAGTGTTTTAGCGGTTTATTGTGTTATTTATTATCCGCTTTGTGGATTGGTTTCTTGTCTGCTAATTTTAGCTGCACTTTATGAATTTTTTTATATGGTTGAGAAAAAAGGAGTAAAGCTATTCAAACCTTTAGGACTTTTGATTGGAGTGCTTATTCCAATAACTATATATTTTAGTTTTTCTATTCAAGAAGGTTGGCAGTTTTTATTTGTAGTTATTGGTGTTTTTGTTCTTTTTCTTTCAGAATTAACTAAAAAAGATGCTCATCAGTCAGTACTATCTATTTCAGCTACGGTTTTTGGAGTAATATATATATCTTGGTGTTTTTCCTTTCTTATTCGGATAAGACAGCTTCCTGAAGGAGCTATGCTTGCAGGATTTTTAATTTTAGTAACTAAATCTTCAGATACTGGGGCTTATCTTTGGGGTAAGAAATTTGGTAAAACTCGTTTAATTAAGAGAATAAGTCCTAAGAAGTCTTTAGAAGGCGCTATTGGTGGGTTTTTTACTAGTTTAGCAGTTGGAGTTATTTTTTCTTTATTTATCGGAAGCATTAATTTTTGGGGAAAATTCTTTATTATTATAATTTTAGCTATTATTGCACAATTAGGTGATCTTTTCGAGTCGCTTATTAAGAGAGATTGTCAGGTTAAAGACTCTGGAAAACTTCTCCCAGGTATGGGGGGGATCCTTGATGTTATTGATAGTTTAATTTTTACAGCGCCTACGTTTTATCTCTACCTCACAATGATGAGGTAACTTATTAAGCATGAAAAATAAAGTACTTATTTTTGGTTCAACTGGTTCTATTGGCAAAAATGTCTTAAGTGTGATTAGAGCAAGCAAGAACAAATTTAAGGTTATTGGTCTTTGTGCTAATAAAGATAGTGATACTCTTTATCGCCAAATTAAGGAATTTAAGCCATTATTTGTTTGCCTAAGAGATGAAGATAAGGCTAAAAGTTTTAAAAAGAAGTTAGATAAGAGTATTAAGTTCTTTTTTGGCCAAAAAGGTTTAGAAGAGTTTTCTTCTATTAAAGCAGATATTGCGGTAATGGCTATTACTGGGATATCAGCCTTAAAACCACTTTTAATAGCTATTGCTAATAGCAAACGTATAGCCTTAGCTAATAAAGAATCTATAGTTACTGCTGGATCAATAGTATTTAATAAAGCCAAGAGTTTTAATACTCAAATATTACCAGTAGATAGTGAAATAAATGCTCTTTTTCAACTTATAAAACCTTCTCCAAGCTCTGATTTATCTCGAAGCCGGTTTAAGAGAAGAGGGCAAGATGATTTTCGTAAGGTTTACCTTACTGCTTCTGGAGGAGCTTTAGCTGGTTACAGCAAAAGCAGATTAGCTCAAGTTAGCGTGGACAAAGTTCTAGATCATCCTACTTGGAAGATGGGTAAACGAGTAACTGTAGATAGCGCGACCTTAGTTAATAAAGGGTTTGAAGTTATAGAGACTCATTGTTTTTTTGGATTAGATTATTCTCAAATTGGCATTGTTCTCCACAAGGAGTCAGCAATTCATGCTTTCGTAGAGTGTAGAGACAATACTTTATTCGCTTGTCTTTATCCTCCGGATATGAAGATGCCAATTTCTTATGCTCTTTATTATCCAAAGCGTTTTAATTCTCAGAAAGAGGTGAATTTTAAGAGTAGTTTTTCTTGTAATTTTAAGCCTCTCGACTATAAAGATTATCCTTTATTGAAGATAATCTTACAGGCTGGAGAAAGAGGAGATAATGCTTTAGTTGTTTTGAATGCTGTTGATGAGATAGCTATAGATTATTTTTTAAAAAGAAAAATAAAGTTTATTGATATACATAAGGTGATGACTTATTTTTTTAGAAAGTATGAATCTAGTAAGATAAAAAAGATAGAAGATGTTTTTTTCTGGGATGATTGGGCAAGAAATAAAACAAAGGAGTATTTAAATAAATTATGAATATCATTGGAATGATTACAGTCGGAAGTATTTTTAGCATTTTAATTGTAGTCCATGAGTTTGGCCATTATATTGCTGCCAAGCGTTCAGGAGTAAGAGTGGAAAGATTTGCTTTAGGTTTTGGTCCAGTTTTATTTAAACGTCAGGGCAAAGAAACAGAATTTGTAATTTGTGCTTTTCCTCTTGGTGGGTATGTAAAAATGGCCGGTGATACTCGCCAGGAACAAAAAGGATCTAGTGATGAGTTTTTGTCAAAGTCTACAGGAATAAAGTCAAAGATTGTTTTTGCTGGACCTTTGTTTAATTACTTATTAGCTTTAGTTATATTTTGTATTATCGCTTTGGTTGGTTTTCCTTATCCTGATTCTGTAGTTGGTAGCGTTTTAGATGATTATCCAGCTAAGGCTGCTGGAGTGCAAGAGGGTGATAGGATTTTGGCTGTAAATGGTAATCAAGTTGAACATTGGATGGATATGGCTGATGAAATCTATCAAGCTAAAGATAAGGTTGACCTTCGTATCCAGCGAAAGGGAGAGATTATATCATTGACTATCCCTTTGCAGCAAAAAGAGATAACTGATGATTTTGGCAAGAGAAAAAATGTCTCAATAATAGGGATAGGTACTTCTTCTGCAATAAAAACTGTTAAATACAAATTTCCTCAAGCAATAATTAAAGGATTCGAGTCTTTATTCAAACTTACTCTTTTAGTGATTAAGGGTTTTACTTTTATGATCTTGGGGATAATTCCTTTTAAAGAGGCTATGGCTGGGCCAGTAGGAATTTATTTTATTACTTCTCAGGTAATGAAAATTGGAATTGTTGCTACATTACATCTTGTGGCAGCTTTAAGTGTAAGTTTAGCGATTATAAATTTATTTCCAATACCAGTATTAGATGGTGGACATCTTTTATTCTTTTTTATGGAAAAAGTAAGAGGCAAACCAATTAGTGAGAAGGTTGAAGATAACTTAACTCGTGTAGGTCTAAGCCTTCTTATTCTTTTGATTGTTTTCGTCTTTTATAATGATATTGTTCGTTTTGGACCTAAAATTTGGAATAAGAAAAACGCTATACAGGTAGAAGAGAGTAATCTTGTTGATGAAGTTGATAAACCTACTAGTGAGTAAGAATTTTGTTATTGGTTTTTAAAAATTAGAGAATTTTTTATTATGAGCAGAAAAGTAAAAATAGGTAATTTAGGTATTGGAGGAAAGAATCCAGTACGAATAAAAGGGATGCTCAAGACGCCAACTAAGGATGTTAAAGGTCTTATCAAAGAAGCCAAGACTTTAGAAAAAGAAGGCGTAGAAGCTATAAGGGTAGCAGTTCGCGATGAAAAAGATGCTTCAGTAGCTAAGCTTCTCAAAAAACATATTAAGGTACCTTTAGTGGCTGATATTCATTTTCATCCCAAGCTAGCTCTTATGTCAATTGATCAGGGTTTTGAAAGTATTCGCTTAAACCCTATGAATATGAGAAAGTCCAAAGATGTTAAAGAAATTGCTAAAGCTGCTAAGAAAGCTGGTATATCGATTAGAGTTGGAATTAATTCTGGGGGATTTAAGCGTAAGTTTTCATCACCTAAGGCCTTTGGTCAACAAATGGTTAAGGAAGCTGAAGTTTATCTTAAGCTCTTGGAAGCAGAAAACTTTTTTGATATAATGGTTTCTCTAAAAGGTTCTGATGTTTTATCTACTAGCGCAGCTAATGAGCTATTCTCCAAGAAGCACGATTACCCCCTACATTTAGGAATTACAGCTACTGGTCCTTTTATAGGGGGAATAACTAAATCATCATTAGGGTTAGGCAATCTTCTTTATCAAGGCATAGGAGATGTTATTAGGGTTTCCTTAACAGCTCCTTCTTTTTGGGAGATAAGGGTGGCTAAATACATTTTGCAGGCGCTTAATTTAAGAAAGTTTGGTCCTGAGATAGTTTCTTGTCCTACTTGTTCACGTTGTGGAGTTGATTTAGTAAGTATTGTAGAGAAGTTTGAGAAAGCTTTAAAGAAAGAGAAGATTAAGCAGTCAGTCCAAATTGCAATTATGGGTTGCGTAGTCAATGGTCCTGGAGAAGCTTACCAAGCGGATATTGGCGCTGCTTTTGGAGATAAGAAGGCTGTAATTTTTCAAAAAGATAAGATTATAGGGCAAAGTAGTGAAAAAAAAATAGTGGCTGATCTAATAAAAGAAGTGAGGAAAAGGTGGAAATAGCAAATCTTAAAAAAATGATACGTAGAGAAATCAGTATACTTGCTGGGCAGGAAGGAAAAACTACTCGAGAGTTTTTTATAGAGAGGGCTAATCAAATATTTGAAAATATTGACCCTGAGGATAAAGAAGGTATAGACTTAGCAGCTAAAGACAAGATGATTTCTTCTTTATGTGATGATTTTCTAGGTTTAGGTCCTTTGCAAAGGCTTATGGATGATAAGAGTGTAACTGAAATTATGATCAATGGTCCTGACAAGATATATATAGAGAAAGGTGGCAAAAAGGGTTCTTGCAATATTAAGTTTGATGATGAGACCCATTTGCGATATATCATTGAGAAAATGATTGCTCCAGCTGGCAGAAGAGTGGACGAGAGTTCTCCCTATGTAGATTTTTCTCTTAAAGATGGTTCAAGAGTAAATGTTATTTTGCCACCACTTGCGATTAAAGGGGCAACAGTAACTATCAGGAAATTTTTGGACTTTATTCAGAGTACTGATGATTTAATTAAAATGGGAACAATTGATAATCGAATGGCTGAATTTCTAAAAGCTTGTGTAAAGGCTAAGGTAAATATTCTTTTCTCAGGAGCAACTGGTTCTGGTAAAACTACTACCTTAGAAGTGCTTTCTTCTTACATTAAGGCTGATGAGAGGATTATTACTATTGAAGATGCTCTAGAATTAAATTTACGTCAGGATCATGTTGTAAGTTTGCTTACTCGATCGTCAAATATAGAGGGCAAAGGAGAAGTTTCTCCTAGAGAATTATTTCGCAATACTTTAAGAATGTGTCCAACTCGGATTATTCTTGGTGAAGTAAGAGGTGAAGAAGCTCTAGATTATCTTCAAGCTTTAAATAGTGGGCATAGAGGATCTTTAGCGGTTGTTCATGCTTCTACCCCAACTGATGCTATTAGTCGTTTAGAAACAATGGCTTTATATGCTGGAATTAATTTTCCAGCTTGGGCTATAAGAAACCAGATTTCATCTGGTTTAGATTTGATTGTTCAGCATGCACAGCTTAGTGATGGTTCTCGAAAAATAACCCATATCACTGAAGTTGGAAAGATGAAAGACAACCAAATAGAATTAAGAAATATTTTTTATTATGATATAGAAGAAGTGTCAACTGATGCTAGTGTAAAAGGAAAGTTCAAATTTGATAAATTACCGGAATTTATGCCAATTTTTAAGAAAGAAGGTATCCAAATTAATGAGAATATTTTTAAGTAATAGATAGGGAGACAAAGAATGTTGTTTTCAAAAAGTTTTATTGTTACTCAGAGAGAAGATCCTAAAGTTGCTGAATGCAAGAGCCATAAGTTGCTTCTTAGAGGCGGGTTTCTTTTTATGGTTTCTTCAGGGATATATTCTTATCTTCCTTTAGGTTGTAGGGTTTTGAATAATATTTCTAATATTATTAGAAAACATATGAATTCAAAAGGAGCTCAAGAATTATTTATGAGTGCTCTTCAACCTATGGAGATGTGGAAAAAAACTGGTCGGGATAAGGATTTAGCAGAAGTAATGTTTAGATTCAAAGATCGTAGGGATAGGGATATGTGCTTAGGTCCTACTCATGAGGAAGAAATTACTGAGATAGTCAAGAGATCAGTATCTTCATATAAACAACTTCCAATGATACTTTATCAAATTCAAACAAAATTTCGTGATGAACCTCGTCCACGTTTTGGGTTGATGCGTAGTTGTGAGTTTATTATGAAAGATGCTTATAGTTTTGATAAGGACAATCAAGGTTTAGATGAAAATTATGAAAGGATGTTTCAGGCTTATAAAGATATATTTGCTGAATGTGGTTTAGATTTTGTAAACATTGAAGCTGATTCTGGAGCTATGGGCGGAAATTTGTCTCATGAGTTCATGGTTCCTGGAGATATTGGTGAAGATTTACTTTATAAATGCTCTGATTGTGCAAAGTATTTTAAAGAGAAAGAAAAGTGCCCAGTTTGTAATAAGAAGCTTGATCAGGTAAAGATGGTTGAGATTGGTCATACATTTAAATTAGGAACTAAATATTCTCAAGCTCAGGAAGCCTTCTTTCTTGATGAAAATGGCAATAGACTTCCCTTTATAATGGGTTGCTATGGTATTGGAGTTAGTAGAGTTTTATCAGCTATAGCTGAAGTTAACTCCGATCAAGAAGGTTTAGTTTGGCCTAAAGGAGTAAGTCCTTTTGATATAAGTTTGGTAGTCTTAGATCAGTCAATATTGCCTAAGGCTTTAGAACTAGAACAGGCTCTAGAGAAACAAGGATTATCAGTATTGATTGATGATCGCTTCGAAGCTGCTGGGGTGAAGTTTAATGATGCTTATTTGCTTGGTAATCCTTATATTTTAATTATGGGTAAGAAATATCTTAAAGATGAAACTATAGATTTAGAGATAAGAAAAACAAAGGTAAGTAAATCTTTTGATAAAGAAAGTTTAATAAAATTTTTAAAAGATGAGTATAGCTGATAGAAACAAACAACTTGAGCTTAAAGTTGGAGATATTGTTAAAGAATTAGAGGTGGAGCTAATAGAGTTTAAAGTCCAAAGTTCAGCTGGAAAGAATATTTTGCGTTGCATAGTGGATTTTCCTGAAGGTGGCATAACCTTAGATAGTTGTGCTTCGGTTAACAGAAGAATTTTAAATTACTTTGAAGAGAGTGGTGGTTTATATTCTAATTATGCAATAGAAGTTAATTCTCCGGGATTAGATAAAAAACTTTATAATTGTAAAGATTTTTTAAAAGTGAAAGGGAGAAATATTTTTCTTTGGTTAAATGAATCAGTTGAAGATAAAGAATATTTAGAAGGTCAAGTTTTGGAAGTTGATGATGATAAAATATCCTTGAGTTTTGAAGGTAAAATTTTAAAAATTAATTTTAATAAAATTAAGGTGGGCAAAGAAAAAATAGAAATTAAATAAAGCCCATTAAAATCGTCATTATTAAAGTCTGTTATCAGACAGGGAGGTTTACCAAAGTGAGAAAAGAATTTTTAAGTGTACTTGCACAATTAGAAAGAGAAAGAGGCATAGATAAGAGTATTCTTATTGAAGCTGTAAAACAAGCATTAGCTATAGCGGCAAAAAAGATCTCTAAGGGAGATTCTCAAGACATTGAAGCTAGGGTTGATATTGATCCCGTAAGAGGAGATATCCATGTCTATGTTGGTGATAAAGAGATAGTTTCTAATGAGTTTGGTCGAATCGCTGCACAAACAGCTCGACAAGTAATAATTCAGAAAATAAGGGAAGCTGAAAAGGATAATATTTATAATGAGTACAAAGACAAAGAAGGTAGTATTGTTGGAGGGGTTGTCTATCGCCTAGAGAGAAAAGCTGTTATCTTGGATCTTATGGGTAAGGCTGAGGGTATAATTCCTAATTCTTTCTTAAGCCCCCTTGATCACTTCCGTATTGGTGAAAGGGTTAAGGCTTTTGTTTACGAGGTCAAGAAAGAGAAAGGTGTGCAAATAATTCTTTCGCGTAGGCATGAAGACTTAGTTCGTAAATTGTTTAATTTAGAAGTTCCAGAGATTGGTGATGGAATTGTTGAAATAAAAGGAATTGCTCGTGATCCAGGAGAAAGAACAAAAATCGCTGTTGTTTCTAAAGATGATAAAGTTGATTGTGTTGGAGCTTGTGTTGGGATAAGAGGCTCACGAGTAAAGAGTATAATTGAAGAGCTAAGAGGAGAAAAGATTGACATTATAAGATGGGGCGAAGATATAAAGGAATTTATTAAAATGGCCCTTTCTCCAGCAGTTATTTCAATGATTGAATTAGATCGTGAGACTAGAAGAGCGAAAGTTTTAGTTGCTGCTGATCAACTTTCCTTATCTATTGGACGTAAGGGTCAAAATGTTCGTCTTGCTTCAAAGTTAGTGGGTTGGGAAATAGATGTTCGTTCTCGCGAAAGTATTGAAGAGAGCATTAAGAAGTTACTTACTTTAAAAGCTGTTGGTAAAAAAGTAGCTGCTGTTTTAGTAGATGCTGGGTATAATAATTTAAATTCCTTAGCTAGAGCTGAATTAACCGCGCTTTCTTCGCTTAAGGGTATTGGTGCTAAAAAAGCTGCCAGTATAATAGAAGAAGTAAAGAAAGCCATAGCCATAGGGGATAAGGCAAAAGAGGAGAAAAAGGAGACAACCAAAGATGAGAATTCATGAGCTCGCTAAAGAATTAAACATAGATAGTAAAGAATTAATTAAAAAATTAAAACTGCTTAATTTTCACGTAAAGAATCATATGTCTAGCGTGGATAAAGATACTGCTGACATCATTAAGCAAGAAGTTGGAGAGCTAGATCGCAAAGAGATTGAAGGGAATGTTGTTGAGGTTATTTTTCCGATTACTATTAAAGATATGGCTGTAAAATTAGGCAAAAAACCTTCACAGCTTTTATCTGATTTAATAAAGAAGAGTAAGTTTCTTAATATTAACCAAAGTATTGATGAAAAATGTGCCAGAGAGATTGCTTATGAATATAAGATTAATTTAAAAGAGAAACTTTCTAAAGAAGAGGAAATTTTAAAAGTTGAATCTAAGAATTTAAAAAAACGGGCACCAGTAGTTACTCTTATGGGCCATATTGACCACGGAAAAACTAGCATTCTTGATTATATTCGAAAGAGTAAGGTTATCGATAAGGAATCTGGAGGGATTACTCAACATATTGGTGCTTATCAGGTATCTTTAGATAAAGGAAAAATTACTTTCATAGATACTCCTGGTCATGAAACTTTTACAGCTATGCGTGCACGTGGTGCTGATGTTACCGATATCGTAATTATTGTAATAGCAGCTGATGATGGAATTAAGCCCCAAACAGTAGAGGCTATTGACCATGCTAAAGCTTCAGGGTCTTCGATTATTGTTGCTATTAATAAAATTGATAGACCTAATGCTAATGTTGATATGGTGAAACAACAGCTTGCTAAGGTGGATTTGGCTCCTGAAGATTGGGGTGGTAAAACTATTACTGTAAATGTATCAGCCAAGACTGGAGAGGGAATAGATGGTTTGCTAGACTTAATCATTCTTCAATCTGATATTATGGAATTAAAAGCAGATTATCAACGTTCAGCTATTGGAATAGTAATAGAGGCAAGATTATCTAAAGGTAGAGGCTCTTTATCCACAATTTTAGTTAAAGAAGGTATACTTAAAGTTGGAGATTGGTGTGTTTGCGGTCTTTGTTCTGGGAAAATAAAGGCAATCCACGATGACAAAAATAATATTTTAAAAGAAATTTTGCCAGCTCATCCTGCCGAAATTTTAGGGTTAAATGGTGTTCCTAATCCTGGTGAGCAATTATTAGTTGTTGCTGATGAGAAGAGTGCTCGAGAAATTATTAATAAAAGAAAGGATGAAGAAACCAGGAAAAAAATTATACCAGCAACTCATCTTAAATTAGAAGATTTATATAAAAAGGTTCAAGAAGAAAACCTAAAGCAATTAAAGATTATTCTTAAAGCTGATGTTGGAGGTACTTTAGAAGCTGTTGAAGAAGCATTAAATAAAATTGCTACACAAGAAGTAAAATTAAATATTACTCATAAAGGAGTCGGTTCAGTAAATTCTTCTGATATCCTTTTAGCTGAAGTTACTGATTCTATTATTGTTGGATTTAAGGTTAGTATTGATGCTCAAGTTAGAGAGTTAGCACGTAAAAAAGGTATTGAAACCAGATCTTATCAAATTGTTTATGAGCTTATTGATGATGTTAAAGGTGCTGTAGAAGGATTGTTAACTCCTCACATAAAGCGTACTTTTTTAGGAAGAGCTAAGGTAAAGACAGTATTTAAATTAACAAAGGCCGGGATAATTTCTGGGTCTGTAGTAGAGAAGGGAAAGATTAAGAGAGGATCAATTTGTAATCTTTTTAGAGATAATGAAGTAATTTTTGAAGGGACTGTTAAGACTTTAAAGAGATTTAAGGATGATGTTAGAGAGGTCGTTGAAGGTCTGGAGTGTGGTATTGATATAGGATATGACAAGATCAAAGAAGGCGATATCATTGATACTTTTAATGAAGAGACAATTGCTCGGAAATTAAAATGAATTTAGGGAAAAAGAAGACGATTCTAAGCGGAATTAGGCCTACTGGAAAATTACATCTTGGGCATTGGGTAGGAGCACTGTCTAATTGGATTCAGCTACAAGAGGAATATAAGTGCTTTTTTATGGTTGCTGATTGGCATGCTTTAATGAGTGAGTATAAAAATCCTTCAGTGATTAAAGATTCTGTTTTAGATAATGTTAGTGATTGGTTAGCTTATGGAATAGATCCAGAAAAAAGTGCTATTTTTATACAGTCAGAAGTGCCAGAACACTTAGAGCTTTATATGATTCTTTCAAATTTAGTTCCCCTAGGGTGGTTATTTAGATGTCCGACCTTTAAAGAACAGATTGTCCAATTAAAAGATAAGGATATAAATACTCATGCTTTCTTGGGTTATCCGGTTTTGCAGGCTGCTGATATACTTTTGTATAAAGCTAATTCGGTTCCGGTTGGCGAAGATCAGCTTCCTCATTTAGAATTGTGCAGAGAAATTGTTAGACGGTTTCATTTTATTTACAAGAACAAGGTTTTTATTGAACCTCAGCCATTGCTTACTTCAGTTCCACGTTTTTTAGGTTTAGATGGAAGAAAAATGAGCAAAAGTTATAATAATTACATTAGCTTATCTGAAAGCTCAGAGAGCTTAAAGCGTAAGGTTCTTTCAATGTTTACTGATCCAGCTCGCAAAAGAAGAGATGATCCTGGTCATCCGGATATTTGTAATGTTTTTGATTATTATTCTATCTTTTCACCAGACAAAAATGTTCAAATTTCTAATCAGTGTAAACAAGCAAAGAGAGGTTGCAAAGAATGTAAGATTGAGTTGATAAAAATTCTCGAAGAGTTTATTATTCCCAAGAGAGAGGAGAAAACAAAAATTCTAAAAAAGAAAGATTACTTAAAAGATATTTTACAAGATGGTAAGAAAAAGGCTAGAGAAGTTGCTAGCAAAACCATTGATGAAGTTAAGGTGGCATTGAAAATATGAAGGTGAGGTTAGATATTTTTGAGGGTCCTCTAGATTTGCTTCTTTATCTTATAAAGAAGGAGCATCTTAATATTTATGATATTTCTATAGCTAAAGTTATAGAACAATACTTACAATTTCTAGAGGTAATGAAACTTTTGGATATAAATTTAGCTTCTGAGTATTTAGTTACTGCAGCCAATTTAATTAATATAAAATCAAAGATGATTCTTCCACGTCAAGAAGAAGCTCAGGAAGAGGAAGAAGATCCTCGCGAAGAATTAGTAAGAAGACTTCTTGAATATGAGAAATTCAAAGATGCAGCAGAGTTTCTAAGAGATAAAGAAATAGAGAGAAATAGGTATTTTAAACGTCCTACGCTTAATTTTCCAACTGGTGAAGTTTATATTGAAGCTTCAATATTTGACTTAATCAGTGCTTTTAAAAGCGCTCTTAAAGAGATTCCTAAAGATGTTTTTTTTGAAGTTGTTAAGGATGAGTTTACAGTAGAAGAGAAAATCCATGATTTATTACATCTTCTTTTAGTTAAGGATAAAGTTTCTTTGGCAGAGTTATTTACTTCGGCTAAAAATAAATTAGAAATTGTAGTTACATTTTTAGCTATATTAGAATTAATAAAGCTAAAAGAGATTGCTGCTATACAGGAAGAGCTTTTTGGTTCGATTTCAATTGCTCGCAGAGATAGCATATTTGTGTAAGCAGAGAAAAGGGGCCAACTCCCTTTTTCTCATAAGAAGAAAGTGAAAAAGGGAGTTGGCCCCTTTTCCTCAGCAAGAGTAAAATGAATGAAGAAAGAGTAACTGATCCCTTAAAGGAAAATGAAGAAGAGCAGGTTATAAATCTTTCTCTTCGACCGAAGAATATAAAAGAATTTTTAGGTCAAAAGAAGGTTATATCTTCTTTAGAAATTTCTCTAGAGGCTGCTAGAAAGAGAGAAGAACCTTTAGAGCATATGCTTCTTTCTGGTCCCCCTGGTTTAGGCAAAACTTCTTTAGCTTATTGTGTTGCTACTCAGATGAAGTCTAAGCTTACTGCTACTAGCGGACCGGCTATAGAAAGAGCTGGAGATTTAGTAGGGATTTTAACTAATCTTGAGGCTGGAGATATTTTATTTATTGATGAAATACATCGTCTTTCAAAGGTTGTTGAGGAGTTTCTTTATCCAGCAATGGAAAATTTCCAAATAGATTTTATTATTGATAAAGGGCCATATGCTAAAAGCGTTAAATTTAATATAAAACCGTTTACTCTTATTGGCGCGACTACTCGTAAAGGATTATTAAGTGGTCCTTTACGTGGAAGGTTTGGATTATTTTATGATTTTGATTTTTATAATCCTGATGAGCTTTCGAAAATAGCTCAACGTAGTGCCGGGCTTCTTGAAATAGAAATTGATCCAGAAAGTTCTATAGAAATTGCTAGACGTTCTAGAGGATCCCCACGTTTATGTAATCGTCTCCTAAGAAGAGTTCGTGATTATGCTCAAGTTATTGGTACTGGTGTAATTGATATTAGCATTACTAAAGATTCTTTAGCTAAAGTAGGTGTAGATAACCAAGGGCTTGATGAAATGGATCGTAAATACCTTTTAGCAATTATAAATTTATATCAAGGAGGTCCGGCTGGAATTGAGGCCATAGCTGCAACTTTACGTGAGGATAAATTGACCTTAGAGGATGTTGTTGAGCCCTATTTACTTAAGGAAGGATTTATTATTCGTTCCCCTAGAGGTAGAATAGCCACAGAAATTGCCTACCAACATTTAAAACTTTCCCCTAAGGTTAAAATTCAAGAAAAACTTTTTTAAAAATTGTTGGAGAGGATAGGCCTTTTTAATATAATTGGTATTATTATTACTATAGTTATTTTATTTTAGAGAATAAGATGTTTAAATTAATAAAAAAAGATATAGGAACTTACGCTCGAACAGGAATTTTTAAAACTAGGGCTTCAGAAGTATCTACTCCAGCTTTTTTCCCGGTTGCCACTCAAGCAACTGTTAAAGGACTTACCCCAGGTCATCTTCAGGAAATAGATGTTGATGGGTTATTAGTTAATGCTTATCATTTATTTTTGCGTCCGGGGACAGAGATTATCAAAAAGTGCGGAGGCTTACATTCTTTCATGGGTTTTAATAAGACGATTATTACTGATAGTGGTGGATATCAAATTTTTAGTTTAGAACGATTTCGTAAGGTTAGTGATAGGGGCGTAGAATTCCAATCTCATGTTGATGGTAGTAGATTTTTTTTAACTCCTGAGGAAGCGATTAGAATTCAATTAGATTTGGGCTCAGATGTTGTAGTTCCTTTAGATGAATGTGTTAAATATCCAATTTCTCAAGAAGGTGCCCATAAAGCAATGGAGCGTAGCATTGATTGGGCTGGTAGGGGCAAGGATTATTTCAATAAGCATAGTGAAAATAACCCTATGTTTTGGGGTATTATTCAAGGCTCAACCTACAAAGAGTTACGGGAAGAGTGTATTGATAGGCTCTTGCCCTTAGGGATAAAAGGTTTTTGCATAGGCGGTTTAAGTGTTGGCGAGCCCGAAGATTTAAGGTATAATATGCTCCTCTCTATCCATGAAAAGGTGCCAGCTGACTGTCTTAGATATTTTATGGGTTATGGTAAACCGGGAGATATTCTCCATGCAGTGAGTTTAGGGGTAGATTTATTTGATTGTGTTGTTCCTACACGCTATGGACGTACTGGAACAGCTTTTACTAATCAAGGAGAAATTACTGTAAGGAATGCTAATTGCAGTCAAGATACAGAACCTTTGGATAAGGAATGTTCTTGTTATACCTGTCGTAATTTTTCACGGGCTTATTTAAGACATCTCATAAATGTAAAAGAGATGGCAGGAATTCAGTTAGTTACTTATCATAATGTGTTCTGGTATAAGAATTTTATGGTAAAGATTAGAGAGGCTATAAATTGCGGAAAATTTGCTGAATTTAAGAAGGAATTTTTAAATAGATTTAAAAAAGCAAAAGATAATGATCATTGATATTGTTACCATTTTTCCTAAAATGTTTTCTCCAGTTTTGGGTGAGTCAATAATAAGTAGGGCCCAAGATAAAGGATTGGTTAAGATAAATATACATAATCTTCGTGATTTTGTATCTGGGGTACATAAAAAAGTAGATTCTCCTTCTTGTGGAGGAGGAGGAATGGTTTTTAAGCCAGATCCTTTATTCGTAGCAGTGGAATCAATTTTAGGATATAAAGTTTATCCGAAAAAAAAGAAGGATGAAAATAAGAGAATAATTCTTCTCTCTCCACAAGGGAAGACTTTAAAACAGAAAAGGGTAAAGAAGTTTTTAAATTTTGAGCGCTTAGTTCTTCTTGCTCCGCGCTATGAAGGCGTTGATCAAAGAATAAGGGATAATTTAGTAGAAGAAGAAATTTCTTTAGGTGACTATATTTTAAGTGGTGGAGAATTAGCTTCAATGGTTTTTATTGATTGCTTATGTCGTTTAATCCCTGGTGTTGTTTCTAATAAAGAATCGATAAAAAGAGAGAGCTTCGAAGGTGAAGGTTTAGATTTTCCTCATTATACTAAACCAGTTGATTTTAGAGGATTAAAAGTTCCTGAAGTTTTACTTTCAGGAAACCATAAAAAGATTGAGGATTGGAGGAGAAGTCAGGCTTTAGAAACTACTAAGAAAAAAAGGCCTGATTTATTGAAATAAATTTTTAAAATGGTAAAATTTTATAAAAGCCTGCCTGCCGGCAGGCAGGGAGGGAATTATGGACAAATTAGCAATGGTTGAAAAAGAGCTTAAGGAAGCTTTAAAAAAAGAATATCCTGAATTTAAGCAAGGCGATATTATTAAAGTTTATTACAAGATTAAAGAGAAGGATAAAACTAGGTTGCATCCGGTAGAAGGCATCATCATAAAAGTCCAAGGAGCGATGAATCGCAAATCATTTACATTAAGAAGAATAGCTTATGGACAGGCTTATGAGGTAACATTTCCTTTTTATTCGCCAAAAATTGAGAGAATAGAAATGGTGAAAAAAGGACGTCGTAACCCAAGAAGAAAACGTTTGTATTATTTAAGAGATAGAGTAGGTAAAAAAGCAAATTTAGTGTAATTAGTTAGTTGAATATGATAGTAGGAGTGGATGAAGCAGGTAGAGGGCCACTAGCAGGAGTAGTGGTAGCTTGTGCCTTGCATTTAAAAAAAGAACCTCCTTTTGTAGTTAAAGATTCGAAAAAGCTTTCCGCATCAGCTCGGGAAGAAATATTCTCCTGGCTATTTAAGAAGGCAGTTTTTGCAGTAGGTATTGCTAGCAATCAAGAGATAGATAAAATCAACATCTTAGAAGCGACCCTCTTAGCTTTTAATCGAGCGATAAAGGAGCTTTTAGAAAAATCTTCAAAGTTAAAGAAAGCAAAATTTATAATTGATGGTAATCACTTTCGTAGTGATTTAAATTTAAATTATATTTGTCAGCCTAAAGCTGATACTTGTGTTAAAGAGGTTTCTTGTGCTTCTATTGTGGCCAAAGTAGTAAGAGACTATCTAATGACATCAGTAGATTTTTTATATCCCCAGTGGAATTTTTCTCAACATAAGGGTTATCCAACAGCTGAACATTTTTCATTGATAAAAAAATATGCCTTAACACCTTTTCATCGTTGTAGTTTTTCTCCTTGCAAGGGTGTCTTAGGAAAAAAAGATTTGTGAATTGTTTAAAAGTAAGATATTTTAGGGGGTTTAATGAAAAGTTATCGAAGTAGTTTTAAAAAATATTTAGATGATTTAGGAAAACCTAAGCCAGCTCCTGGTGGAGGAAGCGCAGTCGCTTTAATTTTTTGTACTGGTATTAGCTTAATTGAAAAAGCAATTAATTTTTCTTCTCCTGAAGAATTTAAAAAACAATTAAAAGAATTAAAAACTTTGGGCAAGAAGATCTATCTTAACATTGACAATGATAGCATTATTTTTGCTAAAATCATGAGTTCAAAATTAATTAAGAGGAATCAATTCATAAAACAAGGTGAGAAACTAATTGTTGACTTAGGTAAGGCTTCTTTAAGAGTCTTTTCTCTTGCTAAAGAGATAGAATCTGGTATAAAAAAGAGTATAATTAGTGATTTTAATATTGGATTAGAGTGTGCTAAGGTAGCTCTTTTGGGTTGTATTTTAAATTTAGAAGCAAATGAAAAGATGTTTGGCAAGAAAAGCAAATTTACCGGCCTATTTAAAAAATCTTTAAAAAAATGGCGATAATTTTTAATGCTCAAGATAAGTGTGATTCTTTATTAGCTGAAATTAAAACAGAGCTAACTAGGATGCCTAAATTATGCCTAGCTTCAGTAGTAATAGGAGAAAATATTGCCGCTAAGAGTTACTGTTCTGTTCAGGAAAAAATAGCTAAAGAATTAGGTATAGAGTTTTGTTATCACGGTTTTGAAGCCGACTTACCTTTTAAAGAATTTAAAAATCAAATTAGAAATTTAAATAATACCAAAGAAGTAACCGGTATTATTCTTAATAAACCTTTTCCTTCCAACTGGAGTGATGCTGATGTTTTTTCTTTACTTAGTGAAGATAAAGATATTGAAGGAATGCATCCGGCTAATCTTGGAAGATTTTTTATTGGTCAACCTAAATTCATATCTCCAACAGCATTAAGTGTCATTGAAATAATTAAAGAGAGTGGGGTTAAGCTTTACGGGGCTAAAGTAACTTTAGTAGGGTTTTCTTCTCTTATTGGTAGGCCTTTAGCTTTATGGCTTGGGAATGAGTTTGCAACGGTAAGTATTACTCATATTGCAACCAATGAGAAAGGTGATATCCCTGCTTATGTTAGTAATGCTGATATCGTAATTTCAGCTGTTGGAAAGTCTGAGATTATAAAAGGTGAATGGATAAAGCCCGGAGCAGTTGTTATTGATGTGGGAGTTGGACATAAAGATAATAAGATTTCCGGAGATATAGAATTTGATAAAGCTAAAGAAAGAGCTGCATTTATAACTCCTGTTCCAGGAGGAGTAGGGAAGTTAACAACAATATTTCTTTGTTATAATTTAGTATTAGCATATAAGTTAGGTTTAAAGGGTTAACCTTATTATGGAAAACATCACCATTTTAGGTGCAGGTAGTTCAGGATTAGCTTTAATTGAAGAGATTAGAGCAAAAAAGATTTCTTGTAATATTTCTTTAATAGATAAAAATGCTTATTCTTTTTCTAGAAGAGATATAATTTGTTCTCCTGGTGATATTAGTAAAAGAATCGATATTAGTGAATGGGCCCAGGAAAGAGGGGTTGAATTTATTCTTGATTCGGTTGAGAAAATTAATCCTAAGCGCCGTAAGATTTATTTTAAAGAAGGTGAAGCTAGGAATTTTGATAATCTAATTGTTGCCTCAGGCTTAAAGTCTAAAAAAATACCGATTAAAGGAGAACATAGAGAAGGGTTTTTTTATCTTTCTGATATTGATCAATTTAAATTAAAAAGTCTTTTAAGAGTATCGCAAGAGGCTTGTGTCTATGTTTCCACCTGGTTGGGTTTGAAATTGGCTGTTGCCTTAGCAGGTTTAGGAAAAGATCTAAGAATAGTAACTGCTAACCTAGACTTTTTAGGAGAGTATAAAGAAAAAGTAATTAGTAGCTTAACGAAAAAGAATATTGGCATATATTTAGATGCTTTCATAGAAGAAGCTGTGGGCGAAGGAGTTGTAAAAGCTGCTAAATTATCACCGTTAATGGTTTTTTCTTCTCAGTTAGTTTTTATTGATAGTGGGTTTGTATCAAATTTGAATTTTTTTGAAGATGGTATTATTATTGAAGATAAATTTTTTACTAATTTTGAAGGAATTTATTTTTTAGGTGATTTAAATCGAAAAGAAATAGATAAGGAAAGTTTTTTTAGTTCCAATCATGAGGATATTAAGAATCAGGTTCAAACTTTTGCTGAATTTATTGCAACTGGAGTAAAGCCAGATCTTTGTAGCCAGGGTAACATAGGTGAAGAAAAAATAACAAGTAATAAAGACATTTCTAAGGAGGTTCAATCATGGCAGAGTGGATTGGTATAGGGAAAAGGGCGCGTAGATGTTATGGGTTTGATGAGATTGCTCTTGCTCCGGGAAGGATTACAACAAATCCCGAAGAAGTAGATACAACTTGGGAATTGGGTGGCAGAAATTTTAAAGTTCCAATTCTAGCTGCGGCAATGGATGGGGTTGTTAATGTTAAATTTGCTATTGAGATGTCGCGCTTAGGAGGAGTTGCTGTTTTAAATTTAGATGGTGTCCAGACTCGTTATGATAATCCTGATCAGGTCTTAGAAGAGATTTCTAAAGTTGGACCCAAAGAAGCTACTAATCTAATTCAAAAAGTATATACTGCTCCTATTAAAGAGGAGTTGATTGCTAAGAGAGTTAGTGAGATAAAAGAAGGTAAAGGGTATGCTGCGGTTAGTTGTATACCACAAAATGCTGATAAATTTGCTGCGATTGCTGAAGATGCTGGAGCAGATTGCTTTGTAATCCAGTCTACTGTAACTACTGCTAAGCATGTAGCTTCTAAATATAAACCTTTAGATTTAAAAGTATTTTGTAAAAAAAGAAAAATTCCGGTAATTATTGGTAATTGTGTTACTTATGATGTTACTTTGGAGCTTTTTGAAACTGGGTGTTCAGGGATTTTAGTTGGAGTAGGTCCAGGAGCAGCTTGTACTACTAGAGGAGTTTTAGGTATTGGTGTTCCTCAAGTAACTTCTACTATTGATTGTGCAGCAGCTAGAGATTTTTATCATAAGAAGTCTGGGAAGTATATTCCAATAATTACTGATGGTGGAATGAGTAGAGGTGGTGATGTTTGTAAAGCTTTTGCTTCTGGAGCTGATGCGGTTATGATCGGTTCAGCTTTTACTAGAGCAGAAGAGGCACCGGGCAAAGGATTCCATTGGGGTATGGCTACTTCTCATGGTAATTTACCACGAGGTACAAGAATAAATGTAGGGGTAACTGGGGATTTAAGCCAGATTCTTTTTGGTCCAGCAGTGGTTGATGATGGTTCTCAGAATTTAATTGGAGCTCTTAGTACGTCTATGGGTTCTTTGGGTGCAAGGACGATTAAGGAGATGCATTTTGTTGAGATAATTATTGCTCCATCTATTCAAACTGAAGGTAAGATATTTCAGGCTGCTCAAAGAGTAGGTATGGGTAAATAGTTAAAGCTTAAAACTAAAACTTAAAAAGTAAAATTATAGATGAAGAAAGATACAATTTTAATCCTTGATTTTGGATCGCAATATACTCAACTTATTGCTCGTCGAGTAAGAGAGCTAAAAGTTTTTAGTGTTATTGAGCCTTGCACTATAGCTATAAGCAAAATAAAGGCTATCAACCCTAAGGCAATAATTCTTTCTGGAGGTCCACATAGCGTTTATGAAAAAGAAGCACCAATTTTAAAAAAAGAAATTCTTAAATTGGGTATTCCAATTTTAGGTATTTGCTATGGGCTGCAAATTTTAGTTAAAACTTTAAAGGGAAGTGTCAAAGAAGGAAAGAAGAGGGAATATGGAAGGGCTAAAATGTGCATTAGTGATCATCAGGATTTATTTTTTTCCCTACCAGAGAAGATTACTTCCTGGATGAGTCATACTGATCAAATAACTAACCTTCCTTCAGGTTTTAGACTATTGGCATATACTCCAAATACAAAGTTTGCAGCAATTGGTAATAGTAAGAGTAAGATTTATGGAGTGCAATTTCATCCTGAGGTTGTTCACACTGAATTAGGGATACAAATACTTTCTAACTTTTTGTTTAAAATTGTTGGTTGTCTACCAACTTGGCAGTTAGAGAATTTTATCTCTGATCAGATAAAAGAAACAAGAAAAAAAGTAGGCAAAACAAATGTTATTTTGGGGTTAAGCGGAGGAGTTGATTCATCAACTGCTGCAGTTTTGCTTCAAAGAGCTTTGGGCAAGAGACTGAAATGTATTTTTGTTAATAATGGAGTTTTAAGAAAGAATGAAGCTAAAAAGGTAATAAAACTTTTTAGAGATTATTTTAAAGTAGATTTGCATTATGTTGATGCTTCTAAAGTATTTCTTCAGAAGCTAAAGGGTGTAGTTGACCCTGAGCGAAAACGTAAAATAATTGGACATGAATTTATAAAGGTGTTTGAGGCTGAAGCTAAGAAGATTAAAAATGTAAAATTTCTTGTTCAAGGGACCTTGTATCCTGATGTAATTGAATCGGTATCATTTTTTGGTGGACCTAGTGCTTGTATAAAATCACATCATAATGTAGGTGGCTTGCCAAAAGAGATGAAATTAAGTTTAATTGAGCCTTTCCGCCAACTTTTTAAAGATGAAGTTAGAGAGGTCGCTAAATTACTTAACATGCCAGTGATTATGATTAATCGCCATCCTTTTCCTGGACCAGGTTTGGCAGTAAGAATAATTGGTGAAGTTAATGCTAAACAACTTAAGATTTTGCGTGAAGCTGATGACATTATGGAGAAAATAATAAAGAAAAATAATATTTATAATGATATTTGGCAGGCTTTTTGTGTTTTATTACCGCTTAAGACAGTAGGAGTAATGGGAGATAAACGAACTTATGAACATGTAGTAGCAATACGTGCGGTTAATAGTCTTGATGGAATGACTGCTGATTGGTCTAAACTTCCCTATTCTATTCTTGCTGAGATATCTAATGAAATTATTAATAAAGTAAGAGGAATAAATAGAGTCGTTTTTGACATCAGTTCTAAACCACCAGCAACAATTGAGTGGGAGTAGAATCTAATCTTTAAATTAATATAATGGCCAACGCTGACTTTGTACATCTTCATGTACATACGCAATATAGTCTTCTCGATGGAGCTTGCTTACTAACTAGGTTAGTTGAGAAAGCTGTCCAATGTAAGCTTCCAGCCTTAGCCATGACTGATCATGGCAATATCTTTGGAGCAATAAAATTTTATAATTTATGTGTTAAGAATGGGATAAAACCAATTATTGGCTGCGAAGTCTATGTAACTAGTGGTTCACGTTTCAACAGAGATTTTAAATCTAGTAAGGATAGCAATTATCACTTAATTCTTTTAGCTAAAGACCAAGAAGGGTATTCTAATCTTGTTAAAGTAGTTAGCTTGGCTCACTTAGAAGGATTTTATTATAAACCACGTGTAGACAAAGAAATTCTTAGCAAATACAGCAAAGGATTGATTGCTTCTAGTGCTTGCCTTAAAGGAGAAATCCCCTCAGCAATTATTTCTGGAAATGTAAATAAAGCTACTAAATTAGCTGATGATTATTTAAACATTTTCGGTAAAGGTAATTTCTATTTGGAAATTATGGAGAATGGCCTAGATCAGCAGAGAATAGTTAATAAACAATTAATTAAGATTTCCAAAGAATTAGATATTCCTTTAGTTGCTACTAATGATATCCATTATTTAGAAAAAGAAGAAGCTTTTGCTCATGAGGTTTTATTAGCTATCCAAACTCAAACTACGATCAATGATCCTAATCGTTTTAAATTCAATAGTGATAGTTTTTATTTTCGTACTCCAGATGAAATGATTAAAATTTTTAAAGATATTCCTCAGAGTATAAAAAGTACAATTGATATTGCTGAGAAGTGTAATTTTACTATGGATTTTTCTAAAACTCATTTACCAAATTTTCCTTTACCTAAAGGGGTAAATGATAAGGACTATTTACGTAAAATTTGTCAGGAAAATCTAGGAGATCGATATCCAAAAGTGGATAACATTGTTACTGAAAGATTAGAACACGAGTTAGAAACTATTACAAAAACTGGATTTTCTAGTTATTTTTTAATAGTTTGGGATTTGATAAAATATGCTAAAGAAAACAATATTCCAGTAGGGCCTGGCCGAGGAAGTGCTGCTGGGAGTATTGTTAGTTATTTGTTGCATATCACTGATGTAGATCCATTAAATTATGATTTACTTTTTGAACGATTCCTCAATTCAGCTCGCATATCTATGCCTGATATTGATATTGATTTTTGTTATGAAAAAAGGCTTAAAGTATTAGAGTACGTAGCTAATAAGTATGGTAAAGATAGTGTTGCTCAAATAATTACTTTTGGAACAATGCTAGCTAGGGCAGTTATTAGAGATGTTGGCAGGGCTATGGGTTTTAATTATTCTGAAGTAGATAAAATTGCTAAAATGATTCCTTCTGGTGTTGGTCAGGTTGTTAATTTAAAACGAGCTTTATCCCTAAATCCGGATTTAGGGGATGTTTATAATTCTGATAGCAGGATTAAACGTCTTATTGATGTAGCCATGCAATTAGAAGGTCTTTCTCGTCATGCTTCAACTCATGCGGCTGGAGTAGTAATCTCTGATAAACCTCTTATAGAAAGAGTTCCTTTAATCAAAGGTTCTGAAGGTGAAGCAATTACTGGTTTCGATATGGGGTCTTTGGAGAAGATTGGCATGCTAAAGATGGATTTTTTAGGTCTAAAGACGCTTACTGTTATAGATGAGGCTGTTAAAATAATTAAAAGAACTAAAAACAAAGATTTAGATATTATTGGGATTCCTCTTGACGATAAGAAAACTTTTTCTCTTTTGTCTAAAAGTAATACTATTGGTGTGTTCCAGCTAGAAAGTAGTGGAATGAGAGGTATCTTAAAGAAGATAAATCCAACTAGATTTGAAGATTTGATTGCTGTTTTAGCTCTTTATCGTCCAGGACCTTTAGGTAGTGGAATGGTTGATGATTTTATTAATCGAAAGCATGGCAAGAAAAGCATAACTTATATTCATCCTGAGCTAGAGTCAATTTTGAAAAAAACTTATGGAATTATTCTTTATCAAGAACAGATTATGCAAATAGTTTCTAAATTAGCTGGGTTTGATATGTCTCGAGCTGATTTATTAAGAAAGGCTATTGGTAAAAAGATTCCTGAAATTATGGATCAGCAGAGGCAGTTATTTTTAGATGGTTGCGGTAAAAATAAGATCCCAGTAAATACAGCTAGCCAAATATTTGATTTAATAGATTACTTTTCAGGTTATGGATTTAATAAGAGCCATTCTACTGCTTATGCTTTGATTTCTTATCGAACGGCATATCTAAAAGCTAATTATCCGATAGAGTTTATGGCTGCTCTCCTAACCAGTGAACGTAATAATACTGATAAAGTTGTAGAGTATGTTAATGAGTCAGCTCGAATGAAAATTGAAGTTCTTCCGCCAGATATAAATACTAGTTTTACTAATTTTACAGTAACTGATGATCAGAATATACGTTTTGGATTAATGGCTATTAAAAATGTAGGTAAAACTGCTTTAGACAATATTGTTGAAACTAGAAAGGCTAGTAAATTTGAAAGTATTTTTGATTTTTCTCGAAGGATAGACTCGCGAGTAGTCAACAAAAAGGTTATTGAAAGTCTTATAAAAACTGGAGCAATGGATAGTTTTAAATTACGACGATCTCAGATGATGGCTATTTTAGATAAAATATTAAGCAAAAATGTAAAAAAAGAAGACCCTTCTCAATTGAGGCTTTTTTCAACTCCAGTTGATGAGAGTGTTCCTGATATTGAAGAGTGGCCAATCTTGCAGATATTGAATTTTGAGAAATCTCTTTTAGGAATATATTTAACAGGTCATCCTTTAAAATCTTATTCTAACTTAGTTAATTCCCTAAAACGTGAGAAGGTAATTAATCTTTGGGAACGTCCTTACCAAAGGGAAGTCATGATTTGTGCAGTAGTAGAGAAGATAAAAAATGTTACTACTCGCAGAAAAAGTGAACGAATGGCAATTTTAAAGCTAGAAGATGAGACTGCTAGCATTGAAGCTTTTATTTTTCCACGTCTTTATGCTGAGTGTTCATTTCTTCTTCAGGAACAAACCATATTAGTGGTAAAGGGAAAAGTTGAGGCTAAAGATAAAACCCCTAAAATATTAATTTCTCAGATTATTCCAGTAGAAAAAATTATTGAATATATTAAGGGCGTAGACATTCATTTAGAGGATAATAGTATATCTTTAAAAAACTTGAAAAGTGTCTTTCTTCAGCATAAAGGTCAGACCCCAGTCTTCTTTTCTTTCAAGAATTCTAAGCTAAAAGGAGTGAAGATAAAGAGTGGTAGTAAGTTCTGTATCGCCTTAAACGAGAAAGCTTTAGGTGAAATAAAAACCGCAGTGGGAGAGGGAAACTTGTTCTTGACACTTTAATTTGATGGTGTTAGACTTAAAATATGAGAAAGCGAGATATAGTTCTTAAAATTAGTCAAGACACAGGCATAAAACAAGTTGTAGTCAAAGATGTTGTGCAGCGGATGCTTGATACTTTGTTTGGAGCTTTGCAGAGTGGTAAAAGAATTGAACTTAGGAATTTTGGGGTATTTCAGGTAAAAATGAGAAAAAAGAGAATTGGCAGAAATCCCAAAACTGGAGAGGTTGTGCCTGTCCCTGAGAGGCGCACTGTTGTCTTTAAGCCTGGTTTGGAGATGAAGAAGAATATAAAGTAGTCTTGTCTGCTTAGGGTGAACCTCATTATCTTCCCACTAAAGCTAACTTTTTTAAAATTAATAGCCTGCCTGCCGGTAGGCAGGGAGGACGTTTAGAGTGAAAAAGGTTTACTCTAGTATTCGTGGAATGTTTGATTTTGATCCTGTCAAGAGCTTAGCTTTTGGAGAAATAGTCGAACGTGCTAAAAACATTCTTAAAGTTTTTAATTATAAAGAAATTATTTTGCCTATACTTGAGGAGAAGGATCTATTTATCAAGGGTGTGGGTGAGACTACTGATATTGTAGAACAACAAATGTTTAAGATTGAAGGCAAGGACATAGTACTTCGTCCTGAAGGAACTGCACAAGTAATAAGATATTATCTTCAAAATTCACTTCATAAGATTAGTAATTTTCATAAATTTTTTTACACTGGACCAATGTTTAGAGGAGAGAGACCTCAGAAGGGAAGATTACGTCAATTTCATCATATAGGCGCTGAAGCAATAGGTTCTAATAGTTATTACTTAGATGCTGAGATGATCGTTCTAGCTTTAAAGATATTAGATCAGGTAGGGGTTAGTAAAAAAGAGCTTAAAATAAATACTTTAGGGTGTAATCAAGACAAAATAAAATTTTCTCAATATCTTAAGGAAAAATTATCTTCTCAAAAAGATAAACTTTGTGATGATTGTCAAAGGAGATTGGATAAAAATCCTTTGCGAGTTCTTGATTGTAAAAAAGAGCAATGTCGCAAGGAAGTTATTGCTTTAAATTTAGAACAAGAACATATTTGTAGTGCTTGCCGGAATAAATTTAAAAGTTTGCTTGATTTGCTTGGTGATTTAGGAATTAAATATGTTTATTCTCCATATATGGTTAGAGGTCTTGATTACTATACTGATACTGTTTTTGAAATCTCTTCAGAGGGTTTAGGTTCTCAAGATGCGATTGGTGCTGGAGGCAGATATAATAATTTAATTAAATATCTTGGTGGACCAGATATACCGGCTATAGGTTTTGCTTTAGGCTTAGAGAGAGTGCTTCTTGCTTTGGGAGAGAAGAAAAAAGAAGAAAAGTTAGATGTTTTTGTTGCTATAACGAATCAAGAGCTTTTTACTTTAGGTGCTAATATTTTGCAACAACTGAGAGATGAGGGATTGTCTTCAGATCTTGACTATTGTGGTAAATCTTTAAAAGGCCAGATGCGTTCTGCTCAAAAAAAAGGTTCTCGGATAGTAGTAATTTTAGGTGAAGATGAGGTAGCAGAGAATGCCGTGTTGATTAAAGACATGAATAAATCTATTCAGAAAAAGGTAAAAAAAGAAAATTTAATTTTTGAGATAAAGCAACTAATTAAAGTTTAAGGAGAGGTGACCAATGTTAAGAACGCATACGTGTGGCCAATTGACAGATGAGATGATAGGTAAAGAAGCAACTATATGTGGTTGGGTAAATTCACGTCGAGACCATGGTAAACTTATTTTTATTGATTTAAGAGATAGATACGGAATTACTCAGATAATTTTTTTACCTAAACCAAACACCGCTACTTATGAAGCAGCAAAGAAATTAAGGAATGAGGATGTAGTAAAAATTAAAGGGACGGTTAACCCTAGACCTAAAAAAACTGAAAATCCTAAGATTTTTACTGGTCTTATTGAAATTGAAGCTAAAGAATTAGATATTTTAAGTGGGGCAGAAGATTTACCATTTAATGTTGAGGATGATATAGATGTTGGGGAAGAAATTCGTTTAACTCATCGTTATCTTGATTTAAGAAGAGCTCCAGTTTATAAAAAATTGATTTTACGTCATAAGCTAAACCAAGGGTTTAGAAATTTTCTTAATAGTAATCAGTTTTTAGAGGTAGAAACTCCTTTTCTTACTAAGTCTACACCTGAAGGAGCTCGGGATTATTTAGTTCCTTCAAGATTACAAGTAAATAAATTTTATGCTCTACCTCAATCGCCACAACTTTTTAAACAGATTCTAATGGTTGGCGGTATGGATAAATATTATCAAATTGTGCGTTGTTTTCGTGATGAAGATTTAAGAAAAGATCGACAACCGGAATTTACCCAACTTGATATAGAGTTATCTTTTCTTGAGGAAGAGGATATTTATTCGTTGACTGAAAAAATGTTTGCTGATGTTTTTTCTAAATGTTTAGGAGTAGAGTTAAAAACACCTTTTTTGCGTCTGACTCACCAAGAGGCAATGGAGAAGCATAAAACAGACAAACCTGACGTTGGCGAAGGGAATTATCGTTTTCTTTGGGTGACTGATTTTCCTTTATTTGAATATAACGATGATGACCGAAGATGGCAGGCTTGTCACCATCCTTTTACTTCTCCTGCTGAGGAAAGTATTCCGGATTTGGATAAAAAGGATTTATCTAAAGTTAAGTCTCGTTCCTATGATTTAATTTTTAATGGTTCAGAAATC
Organism: Candidatus Susulua stagnicola; assembly: GCA_030765735.1. Classification (GTDB taxonomy): domain Bacteria; phylum Omnitrophota; class Gorgyraeia; order Duberdicusellales; family 4484-171; genus Susulua; species Susulua stagnicola. The sequence goes on from JAVCBZ010000085.1 coordinate 40,548, forward strand.
GCTAGCGGATCAATAAGAATTCATTCATACATTTTGCAAGAAAAGATTCTTCAGATTTTAGGCATATCCAAAGAAGAAGCTGAAAATAAGTTTGGATTTCTCTTGCGTTCATTTAAATATGGCGTTCCACCTCACGGTGGGATTGCATTTGGTCTAGATAGAATATATGCTATAATAAGTGGCTCTGAGAGCATACGGGATGTGATCGCTTTTCCTAAAACTCAGAAAGGGAGTTGTCTACTTAGTGATGCACCTTCTTATGTTAAAGATGCTCAGTTAAAAGACTTGAATCTAGAGTTAATTAAGGAAGAAGAATAAGGGAATAAAAAGGGGGTACTGACGATGAGAAAGTTAATGTTTTTATTCGGAATTATTGTTTTGAGTGGATGTTTAACAATGAGAAGTTATACCAATGAGGAACCGCGTAAAGATCTTGAAATTGAAGGTAATCAAGGATGTATGTCTGGAGAGTGCAAACAAGAGGTTAGAGAGAATAAATTAGGAGACACTCGTACTGTGTCAGTAATTGAAGTAGAATTTGGTCCTCGTGAAGTTAAGGGGGATGAGGCAAGCAAAAACTTAACCATCGAAGAAATGGTTGGGCAAGGCTTAAAAGAGAATGTTTCCTTCGAGGATATGGATATTAGCGCAGAGGAGTCAGAAGAAGTTTTAGAAGAAGCTGTGAAGCCAGAAATTCAATATTATGTAGTTACAGATAATGATACTTTGCAGAAGATCTCTCGTAAGTTTTATGGGACCACAAGAAAATGGAATTTTATTTACGAGACTAATAAGGATATATTAAAAAGTCCTGATAGGTTATATCCGGGAACTAAAATAAAGATTGTTCCTTTAGATAAATAAAAAGGAACATTGCTAAATTGCCTAAGTGTGCCGTTAAAAATAATTTAAGTGTATGAAGATTTCTATAGTTGGAAAGGAAGTCAATTTTAACAATCTATTTATTGGTCTGGTGTTTTTTGCTTCTGCAGGTTTTATTTTTTTTATTTATGCTATAGACTCTTCTCTTTTAATCATAGCTTTAACTCTTTTTGTTTATGCTAGGTTTGTTAGAAAAATAAACAATTTACCTTCATACTTAAACCTTTCGATTTTAGGGGTAATAGCAATCTTAATACCTCTTTTTACTGTAATTACTTTTAAAATATCTGGATATGGAGTTGCTGCCATTGGTTTTGTAATGTTAGTTACTCTTTTGTTCAATAATTTAGAGTTTTCTTTTATTTTAGCTTTATTTATTTCGTTCTTAAGTGCGAGTATAGATGGTGGCAATTTTAATGTAGGGGTTAGCCTTTTTGCTGGTTCTTTAGTTGGGGCGATGTTGTCTTATCGAATCAGGAGGAGATTTCAAGTAATCCGAGCTGGATTCTTCGCTGGTTTGATCCAATTTATTGTTGGTTTTCTTATGGAGAGAGAACAAAGTTTTTTTGTTATTTCCGGTTTAGATTTTAATTTATTAAAGCTGTGTCTTCTTAATGGTGTTGTGTCTTCTTTTATTGTATTAGGAATTTTACCAGTTTTTGAATATATATTTAAGGTTGTTACTAATATTTCACTTCTTGAATTATCTGATTTTAATCACCCTTTATTGCGTAAACTAATTCTTGAAGCTCCAGGGACTTATCAACATTCATTGGTGGTTGCTAATTTAAGTGAGATGGCTACAGAATCAATCGGTGCTAATTCTTTGTTAGCTCGGGTGGGTGCTTATTATCATGATATTGGTAAAATGGTTAAGCCGGATTATTTTGTAGAGAATCTAGTAAATTATAGGGATGTACATAAAAATCTAAAGCCATCGATGAGTAAATTAATTATTTTTAACCATGTAAAAGATGGAGTGGACTTAGCGACTAAGCATCATCTTAATCCTAAGATAATTGATTTTATATCTCAACACCATGGAAGAACTCTTGTTTATTATTTTTATCAGCGAGCTAAAGAATTAGAACCTGATGGTAAACATGAAGAAGAGTACCGTTATCCGGGACCCAAGCCTCAGATTAAAGAAATAGCTATTGTAGCTTTAGCTGATACTATTGAAGCTTTATCAAGAACTCTGGAAGAGCCTAATCCATCAAGGATAGAGGAAATGGTTCGCGAAGTAGTCAAAAAGAGGTTTATGGAGGGGGAGCTAGATGAAAGTAATTTAACCTTAAAAGAATTAGAGAAAATTACCCAGAGTTTCATACGTATTTTAAATGCTATTTTTCATACCCGTATAAATTACCCTAAGGATAATGGGAATAGAGATAACAAATCAGCAAAAAGTAAAGAAAGTAAATCTTAAGCAGTTAGACAAATATTTAAAGAAAATATTTGTTTGTCTTAATATTCCTTCTAAAAAGTTATCAATTCTTTTATGTGATAACACTTTTATAAAGAAACTTAACAAAAAATATTTTAAGAAGCTTTGTGCAACAGATGTCATAGCTTTTCCTTTGGCTGATCGTTTCCAACCAGATTATTTAGGAGAAGTGGTTATTTCAATAGAAGAAGCGGTTAAGGCAGCCAAAAGGCTGAATTGCAAATGGCAAGATGAAGTAAAGCTTTATCTAATCCATGGTGTCTTACATTTAATAGGATATGATGATCGCACAAAGGTCAAAAAAGTGTCTATGGATAAAGAACAAACTAGGATTTTAAAAAATATTTCTAAGTAGATAATATCGGTTATTAAGATGATTGAAAAAGATTTAGGATTTGTTTTAAGACGATATAATTTTAGGGAAACAAGTTTAATTACTACTCTTTATACCTCTCGGTTTGGTAAAATAAGAGGTATTTTTAAAGGCTTTTATACCTTTAAGAAAGAGTTTTCATCTTCTTTGGATATATTTACTCTTAATGAGTTTATTTTTTATCCTAAGAAAAGTGAAATTTGGCTCATTTCTCATGCTGATTTAGTTTCAGATTTCTCTTATTTAAGAGAAGATTTACCAAAGGCGAAAGTAGTTGCAATCATGTTAAATCTTCTAGATAAGACAATGCTTTTGTGGGATCGTAATCTAGAAATTTTTAATTTGATTAATGATTGCCTGAATTGTTTAAGGCAAGAAAGTGAAGTCAAAATACTTTATGTATTTTTAATAAAGTTTTTAAGCCTTGCTGGATTTAAGCCAGAGTTTAATCACTGTTTAATTTGTCAGAAGTCTCTTGATGATGAGTTTTATTTTAGTGTCACTAAAGGAGGGCTTGTTTGTAAAGCTTGTGGTAGGGGGCTAGGTGATTTAAAAAAAATTACTAAACAAACTTGTAGATCATTGCTCTACATTCAAAATAGTGATTTTGCTCTTATCGGTAGGCTTAAGGTTGCTAGGTTGTGTGAGGAAGAATTCTTTTACATTTTAGGGCGATTTCTTGCTTATCATTTTGAATTTGATGGTTTAATTAAGTCTAATTTTTTCCCAGTTTCTCTACAGTTAGCTTCTCAATATTAATTGTAGTATTAATAAGGAGTTTGATGTAATATTAATTATGATTTATGAAGACAGAGAAATTTCTTCAATAGAAGGAAAAGCAAAGAAGATTATTGGTAAGATTTCTTTACCAAAAGATTTAGACCCTTCAATTTTACAGACTATTCCTTATCAATATCCTAAACGTAAGATTGTAACTGAATTGACTACCGATGAATTTACTTGTTTGTGCCCTTTTTCTGGGCTTCCTGATTTTGCTAACCTTACTATCAGCTATATCCCGACTAAAAAACTTATTGAGCTTAAATCTTTAAAGTATTATCTTTATTCCTTTCGGAATGTTAAGATTTACAATGAACACGCAGTAAATAGAATTCTCCAAGATTTAAAAAAAGCACTAAAGCCTTATCAAATTACAGTGGTTGGAGAATTTACTTCTCGTGGAGGAGTAAAGAATAAAGTTACTGCATCTTATCGGAAAAAATAATAAAAATTAAAGAAAGATAATGAGCAAAAGAATAATAATTTTAGTTATGGTAGTTGTTTTTCTTTCTTGTTCTAAGCCTTTATATAAAAATAAATTTATTATCTCAGGTACTTATCTAAAGGTAACTTCTTCTGATAAAAGAGCTTCAAAAATTGTTTATAGAGAATTTAAGAGACTAGATAATATTTTTAATATATATAATGATAAATCTGAGCTTTCTAAATTAAATAAAACTTATAATTTGCCCTTTAAGGTCTCAGATGAGTTGATTGAACTATTGCGTTTGAGTCAAGATATTTGCAATTTAAGTGAGGGGGCTTTTGATGTAAGTCATGGAGTGCTTTATAAATTTTGGAAGAAATTAATTTCTGATGGCAATCTAAGAGAGTTTCCAACTCCTGAAGCTATAGCTAAGATAAAGGAAATTGGAGGGATGAAAAAAATAGAAATTGATCCTAATAAAAAAACAGTAACAATAAAAAGACAAGGATTAATTATTGATTTAGGTGGGATTGCTAAGGGGTATATGGTTGATAAAGCAATTTCAGCTTTAAAAGAAGCAGGTATAAATAGCGCTTTGATTAATGCTGGTGGAGACATTTATTGTTTAGGCATGAATAGGGATGTTCCTTGGGAAGTAGGGGTTCAAGACCCTAAACAGTCTTTAGATATTTTAGGGTCAGAATTATTAATTAATCAGGCAATTGCTACCTCAGGAGGATATGAGCAGTTTTTTACTTTTAAAGGCAAGGAATATTCACATTTAATTGATCCTCGTAAAGGATATCCTGTAGACAATAATCTTATTAGCGTTAGTGTTATCAGTGAGAAAGGTGTCGCTAGTGATGGTTTAACTACTGCAATTTCGATTATTGGTTTAGGAGGGGTAAAGGAATTTATTTCTAAGAATCCTTTAAAAATTAAAGTATTTTTAGTTTATTTTGATGGGCAAGATAGGAAAGTTCATATTTTTGAATAAAGGTAGTTAAAAATTATATTTTTTAATTTGGTAAATTAAAATGAAAAAAATAACTGTAGAAGATATTAAAAAGAGAAAAGGTAAGTCTAAAATAACTATGCTTACTTGTTATGATTATTCTTTTGCTAAAATTTTAGATGCTTCTGGCATTGATATGATTTTAGTTGGAGATTCTTTAGCTAATGTAGTTTTAGGAATGGAGGAGACTCGTAAACTTAGCTTAAGTGAAATGATTAACCATACTAAGGCTGTAGTTAAGGGTAGCAGCAGAACCTTAGTAGTAGCTGATATGCCTTATGTGTCCTATCAAAGGAATCCTAAAAAATGTGTTATTTTTGCCTCTAAGTTTATAAATTGTGGAGCTAAAGCGGTAAAAATAGAATGGTTTAAGGATTGTGAATATGTGGTTAAAAAATTGATTAAGAATAAAATACCAGTTATGGGACATATTGGGCTTACTCCTCAAACTGCTCATCTTTTAGGTGGTTATAAGGTTCAAGGTAAGGATGAGAAAAGAGCAGCTGAGCTAATTAAGCAAGCTAAATTGCTTCAAGATTTAGGGGTATTTAGTTTAGTTCTAGAGTGTATTCCTTACCCATTAGCTCAGGATATTACTAAGACTCTAAAAATTCCTACTATTGGAATTGGAGCTGGAAAATATTGTGATGGTCAAGTTTTAGTTACTTATGATTTTCTTGGTCTTTATAAAGAAAAGAAGCCTAAATTTGTAAGGGTTTATAAAGATCTTTCCCAAGAGATAACTAATGCGACTAGTCTTTTTATTAAGGATGTAAAAAGGGGTAATTTTCCAAATAAGCTTGAGAGTTTTTCAGGAGAAAAGAAAAAATAGCCTATTTTAATTGACTCTTTAACTATGTTTTGATAGTATATAAGCCCTTGGCAAGAATATATGTTTTTAAGATATAAAGAAGATTAATAAGGAGTTTCATGATAGAAAGATATACGCCTAAAGAGATTGGTAATATTTGGAAGGAAGAAGAGAAGTTTGAACGTTTTTTAAAAATTGAAGCTTTACTTTGTGAAGCTTTGGAAAAGGAAAAGAAAATACCTCAAGGTACTAGTAAGGCTTTCGATAAGGTAAAAATCTCTCCTCAGAAGATAAGAAAGATTGAAGAAAAAACCCATCATGACATTATTGCTTTTTTAAAACATGTTTCAGATCAGCTTGGAGATAAAGCTCAATATTTGCACATAGGTTTGACTTCATCTGACCTTCTTGATACAACTTTAGCTTGGCAGATAAAAGATGCTACTAAAATTATTTTAAAAGATCTTGATTTGGTTTTAGGAGAAGTTAAGAAAAAAGCTATTAAATATAAAGATACTCTTTGTATCGGCCGAACTCATGGTGTTCATGCTGAAATTTATAGCTTTGGTCTTAAATTTTTATATCTTTATAATGATCTAAGCCATGAGCGTAGAATTTTAGCTGAAAGTTTAAAATATGTTGCTTGTGGTAAGGCTTCAGGTGCAATAGGAACATTCGTTTATTTTCAGCCAAAGGTTGAAGATTATATTTGTAAAAAAATTGGTATAAATAGAGCTAATATCTCTACACAGATAGTCTCGCGTGAGAGAATTGCTTATTATTTGTTTGTTCTTTCTTTGATCGGGTCTACTGTTGAACGGTTTGCTACTGAGATTAGGCATTTGCATCGTAATGAAGTTGATGAAGTCAAAGAACCTTTTTATCAGGGCCAGAAAGGATCAAGTGCTATGCCTCATAAGCAAAATCCTATTATTTGTGAAAGACTTTGTGGTTTAGCTAGGTTGCTTAGAGCTAATTCTATAGCTGCTTCAGAAAATATAAATCTTTGGCATGAGAGAGATATATCACATTCATCAGTTGAAAGGGTAATTATTCCTGATTCAACGATAACTGTAGATTATAGTTTACAAAAGTTTAGAGAAGTAATTAAAAATTTAAAGGTTAATCCTAAAAACATGTTAAAGAACATAGAGCTTAATCGGGGTATTGTTTATTCACAAAAGGTACTTATTAATCTGATGAATAAAGGATTATCCCGAATGGATGCTTATGATCTTGTTCAAAAAGTGGCTTTAGGGGTTATAAATAAAAGTTCAAATTTTAAAGATGAAGCCCTAGCTTCGAAAGAACTAGGAAAATTTTTGAAAAAAGTAGAAATAGAAGCGATTTTTGATCCTTATTCTTATTTAGTTAATGTAGACAAGATTTATAAGAGATTTAGTCTAAAGTAGGGCTTGTTTTTCTATTTCAATACGCATACCATAAAAATTATTTTTGATAAATGATTTCTTGACAAAATAATTTGGATTGATATATTAAGAAAGGACAGAGGCGTCCTTTCTTGGTGCGATGAAGCGAAGATGGGGACGTTTTTTTTTATTGGTTTTTCTAAAAAAATAAATCAAAGCTAAAATGAGGTGTAATATGAATGGTTTAGAAGTAGCTCAAGAGTTAGGGTTAAGTGATTTAGAATATGATAAAATAAAAGAATTATTAAACCGGGAACCAAATCATACTGAATTAGGATTGTTTAGTGCTATGTGGTCTGAGCACTGTTCTTATAAAAATTCTAAAAATCTCCTAAAACTTTTACCTAAAGAAGGAAAAAAAGTTTTTATAGGGTCAGGGGAGAATTCGGGAGCAGTCTCTGTAACTAATGATTATGCAATAGTTTTTAAAGTTGAGTCCCATAATCATCCTTCAGCAGTCCAGCCCTATGAAGCAAGTGCTACCGGTGGTGGTGGTTGTATTAGAGATATTTTCTCTGTGGGGGCAACAACAAAATTTCTTTTGAGTTCTTTAAGGTTTGGTTCAATGGAGAATGAGAGAACAGTTTTTCTTTTTAAAGAAATAGCTCGAGGGTTTACTGATTATGCTAATAAAATTGGTTTTCCTGTCTTAGCCGGAGAAGTTTATTGTGATAGTTCTTATCAAGGAAACCCTTTGGTTAATGCTATGGTGGTAGGTATTTTAAAGAAAAGTAATCAGGTGAAAGCTAAAGCCGAAGGTATAGGAAATTTAGTATTGATTGTTGGCGGTCCTACTGGAAGAGATGGTGTTGAAGGGGCAAGTTTTGCCTCAGCTGGCTTAGATGAGAGTTCTGCAAGTAACATCGGTGCTGTAGCTATAGGCGATCCTGAAATAGGCAAGGTTCTAGAAAAGGCTTGTTTAGAACTGGTTGATAAGAAATTAATTGTTGGTATGCAGGACATGGGTGCAGCAGGGTTAGTTTGTTCGACAGCGGAGACAGCCTATAATGCCGGTACTGGCATTGAAATAGACATTTCTTTTGTTCCTCGTAAAGAAGAGGGGATGACTCCTTATGAAGTTATGCTTTCTGAATCTCAAGAGAGGATGCTTATAATCATTAAACCTGAAAACTTACTTGTGGTTGAAGAGATATTTAATAAATGGAAGGTAGACTCTAAGGTTATTGGTAAAGTAATTGAGGATAAAATTTTAAGAGTAAAAGAAAACGGTAATGTAGTAGCAGAAGTTACGCCTCAATTCTTAGCAGAAGGGCCTAAATATACGCGAGAGACAAAAGAACCAGAATATTTAAAGCAAACAAGGGATTTAGGTTTAGATAAATTAAAGGAGCCTCAAGATTATAATCAAACTTTGCTTACTCTTCTTGGTCACCCTACTCTTGCTTCTAAAGAATGGATTGCCAAAAAGGTTGACAGCAATTTGCTTAAAGGTTCCTGTATTCCCGCCGGCGGAGATACTGCGGTTTACCATATTTCTGAAATTGATAAGCCAATTGCTGCTACAGTGGACGGTAATGGGCTTTATTGTTATCTCGACCCTTTTACTGGAGGAAAAATCTCTGTAGCTGGCGCTGCAAGAAATCTCGTCTGTTGTGGGGCAGAGCCTTTGGGGGTTACTGATGGTTTGAATTTCGGTAGTCCATATAATCCGGAAGTTTATTGGCAGTTCGAGAAGGTTATTTCTGGTATTACAGAAGCTTGCAAAGCCTTGGATGTTCCAGTAGTAAGCGGAAACGTTAGTTTTAACAACGAAAGTCCTAAAGGGGCAATCTATCCTACGCCAGTAATTGGGATGGTAGGTGTAATTGCTGATGCTAAACAGGTAACCAGCCAGGATTTTAAGGATGAAAATGATTTAATCTTCTTGCTTGGAGAAAATAAAGAAGAATTAGGTGGCTCTCAATATCTAAGAGTTGTACATAATTTGGTAAAAGGCCTTTCTCCTCAATTAGATTTAGCAAAGGAAAAGGGTGTACAAGCCGCAGCCTTGGAGACGATAACCTCAGGCATAGCAAAAAGTGCTAAGGGTTGTTCCGAAGGCGGATTAGCTGTTGCCTTGGCTGAGAGTTGTATTGTTGGTCAAAAAGGAGCCAGTGTAAATATAGATGATGATATCCGCAAAGATGCCTTACTCTTTGGCGAAACTCAGTCAAGAATTATCATTAGTGTTTCTTCGGATGATAAAGATAAGATTATCGAGATAGCTAAGAAATATAATGTTAGCTGTAAAGAAATCGGAAAAGTAAAAGGAGATAGTCTAGAAATTAATGACCTTATTAATGTAGGTGTTAGTGATCTTGATAAGACTTACAAGCAAGCTATACCTAAGATAGTAGAGAATTAAATCCCGAAAAAGGAATGAAAATTACCTACAAGAAAGCCGGCGTAGATATTAAAAAGGGAGAAGACTTTGCTAAAAGAATTAAAGTTGACAATGTCAGTAAGGTAGAAGCTTTTGGTTCTCTTTTTCGTCTACAACCCCTGCTTAAAAAGTACAAAAATCCCCTACTAGCATCTTCAACTGATGGTGTGGGAACAAAGTTGAAGATTGCCCAATATGTAAATATCCATAATACAGTGGGCGTTGATTTAGTGGCTATGAATGTCAACGATATAGTCTGTATTGGAGCAAAGCCTTTGTTTTTTCTAGACTATATTGCTTGTGGCAAGGTTAATATTAAGACATTAATCGATGTTGTGTCGGGGATAAAAAGGGGCTTAGAAGATGCCGAGTGTTTACTTTTGGGCGGAGAAACTGCCGAGATGCCGGGAATGTATAAAAAAGGTGAATATGATTTAGCTGGTTTTTGTGTCGGCATTGTTGACAAAAATAAGATAATCGACGGTAGAAGGATTAAGGAAGGGGATTTGGTAATTGGTTTGGAGTCAAATGGAATCCATTCGAATGGTTTTACTTTGGTTCGGAAAGTTTTTGGTTTGAAAGGACTTAAAAAATATAAGAAAGAAGTTTTGAAACCGACCCGGATTTACGTAAAACCAATTTTTTCCTTACTTTCAGCTCTGGGAAATAACTATTCAGCCCTGAAAGGGATTGCTCATGTTACCGGAGGAGCGTTTTACAATAAGGTAACAAAGATTCTACCTAAAGGTTACGGGGCGGTTATAGATAAGAAAACCTGGAAAGTGCCTAAGATTTTTGATATTATTCAAAAGAAAGCCCACCTAGGCCAGAAAGAAATGTATACAGTATTTAATATGGGTATAGGCATGGTTTTAATTGTAGATAAGAAATTTTCAAAGAAAACCTTAACCACTTTAAATAAGAGCTGCAAAACTCACCTTATTGGTAAAATTATTAAGTCAAACAAAAGAATGACTATAGTATGAAGGTACTTATTGTCGGTTCTGGCGGTAGAGAACACTGCTTGAGTTGGAAAATATCTCAGTCTTCCTTAGTCGATAAGCTTTATTGTGCTCCCGGTAATGGTGGTACTTCCCTAGTTGCTGAAAATGTAAATATACCAGCTAAAGATATTGATCAGCTTTTAAAGTTTGCTTTAGAAAAAAAAATAGACCTAACTGTTGTTGGGCCAGAAGATCCTTTAGTCGAAGGAATTGTTGATAGGTTTGAGGCTGAAGGTTTAAAGGTCTTTGGACCAAGGAAGGAGTTAGCACTTCTTGAAGGAAGCAAGGTTTTTGCTAAAGAGGTGATGAAAAAATATAGTATTCCTACAGCTGATTTTAAGATTTTTGATGATTCTTTACAAGCTAAGGAATATTTAAAACAAAGAGGAGTTCCGGTTGTTATAAAGGCTGATGGATTAG
>JAVCBZ010000039.1 GCA_030765735.1 Candidatus Susulua stagnicola
AATTCCTGACCTTGTAATTCAACAAATTTTAAAGCATAATCCTTGGCTTTTTTTCTAAAATCACTAGCATCTACATCATGTTTATTAGACCCTAATTCTTTAAAAAGCTGATGTTCTACAGGTAAACCATGACAATCCCAGCCAATAATAAAAGGACAATCATAACCGCTAAGAATTTTATACTTAATAATTATATCTTTTAAAAGTTTATTTAAGGCATGCCCTATATGAATTGTCCCATTAGCATATGGTGGACCATCATGAAGTATAAATTTTTTATTTCCTTTAAGGTTTTCTCTTATTTTTTGGTAAATACCTGAATCCTGCCAAGACGAAATAAGCTTAGGTTCTAAGACTGAAAGATTCGCCTTCATTGAAAAATTAGTACGTGGTAAATTTAAAGTGTCTTTGTAATTTGGGGTCATACTTCGATTCCTTCGTCACTCAGTATGCCCCTGAGTGAAGTCGAATGGGTCATTTTAAAAATTAGTAATTTTTCTAAAAATGCTTAAACGTCTTTGGACATCTGAGACAGTTACATTTTGTAATCTTCTTAGGCTAAAGTCTTCAACTGCAAAAGTTGCCATTATACTGCCATAAACAACTGCTTCCCTGAGACTCTTTTGATTGTATTTTTTAACTTTTGCTAGGTAACCCATTAATCCACCAGCAAAAGTATCACCAGCACCAGTAGGATCATAGACAGACTCTAACAAATATGCTGGAGTTGTAAAGATATGTTTTTGTGAAAACAAAAGCACTCCATGCTCGCCCTTTTTTATGATTACTACCGATGGACCTAATTTCGAGATTTCTTTACCAGCCTTGACAAGATTATTCTCACCAACCAATTCCTTGGCCTCTGTTTCATTAAGAAGGCAAATATCTACTCTCCTTAAGAGTTTCACTAGTTGGCTACGTTTAGTATTAATCCAATAATTCATAGTATCACAAGCAACTATTTTTGGTTTTTTAACTTGGTTTAAAACCTTTTCTTGTATTTGAGGATCAATATTGGCTAAAAATATAAATTTATTTTTCTGATAAGCTTTCGGGATTATAGGATTAAATTCTCCGAAAACATTTAAATTGGTGCGAATTGTTTTTGGGTTTGAAAAGTCACGACCATATTCTCCTTCCCAACGAAAGGTTTTACCTTTTTCTTTTTTTAGACCAGTTAAATCAATACCTTTATTTTTAAGGAGTTTTATATATTCATTTGGAAAATCTTGTCCAACTACAGCAACTAAATTAACTAGACTGAATACACTAGCACTTACGGCAGAAAAAGTCGCAGACCCCCCAAGAATATCCTTCTCTTTACCAAAAGGAGTTTTTATTGTATCTAGTGCAACTGAACCGACTACTAAAACACTCATTTTATATATTTGTTAATTAAAATATTTAATCTATCTTTAGTTTCTTGAGAAATAAATTCTGGTTTAGTAATTATTGCATTTTTTAAAGCTTCTTGACATTCACAGCTTTTATTGCTATCGACAAGAGATATAAATTCCTTAAGTAAAGTTTTTGAATTAGCAACATTCTTTTTAAGGTTGGATAATATTTCATCTAAGGTTACGCTACCATGATTTGGATGCCAGCAATCATAATCAGTGACTGCTGCTAAACTTACATAGCAAATTTCAGCCTCGCGAGCTAAGCGTGCTTCAATCATATTAGTCATTCCAACAATGTCCATTCCCCAGCTACGATAAAGGTTTGATTCTGCTAAAGTTGAGAATTGCGGTCCTTCCATATTAAGATATGTTCCGCCATAATGAGCGGTTATTTTACAATTTTGGGCAGCTTGTTTTAGTGTTTTGGCTAAATCTTTACAAATTGGATGAGCAAAACCAACATGAGCAGTAATACCTTGATCAAAAAAAGTATATTTACGAGCTTGGTTAGTTCGATCTACAAATTGGTTAGGAATTAAAAAATCTAAAGGCTTGTATTCTTCTTTTAAGGAACCACAAGCTGAAATAGAAATTATTTTTTCAACACCAAGTTGCTTCATTCCATAAATATTTGCGCGATAATTAATTTCTGACGGATTGGATTGGTGGTGTTTCCCATGGCGAGGGAGGAAAACAATTTCTTTTCCCTCTAAATTACTAATGGTAAATTCATCTGATGGGGTACCATAAGGTGTATCTAAAGAAACTTCCTCTATTTTCTTTAGATTTTCTAAATCATAAAGCCCACTTCCACTAATTACACCTATTCTTCCCATAATTATTTTTTCTCCATATTAGCAAGGTTAGAAGAAATTTCTTTAGCTCTTTGGCAAGCCTTATTAATGCCTAAGGCAATTATTTGATTTAATTTTTTAGCTTTAAAAACCTTTAATGCTGCCTCAGTAGTTCCTTTTTTAGAAGCAACGCTATTAACCAATGTTTTAAATTCTTCCTTTGAGGCTTTTGCTAGTTTAACGGCACCTAAAAAGGTTTGGATTATCATCCTTTTAGCTTCTTTTTTAGTAAAACCTAATTTTAGTGTCTCTTGATACATCGAATCCATAAAATAAAAAATATATCCAGGACCACTACCGCTGACTCCAGTTGCCTTATCTAGATATTTTTCATTAATTGTAATAACTTTTCCAATGGATGAAAAAATATCTTTCACTTTTACAAGATCAGCTTTTTTAGCATTTTTCCCTTTTGAAATAAAAGAAAAAGATTCTTCTACTTTTGCAGCTAAATTTGGCATAACCCTTATTACTCTTATGCCCAATGAACGCTTTTGGAACCAAGATAATGGAATTCCAGCTGCGATACTAACTAAAAGAGGTTTTTTCTTAAGTAATACATCTTTATTCTGAGTTAGAAAAGCTTCTATATCTTGAGGCTTAATTGCTAATACAATTATTTCAGATAATCTAATCAGCGTATTAATATCCTTTGCAAAACATAAATCTTTAGCTTTTGTTTTCTTTTTTGGGTTAGAATCATAAACCAAAACTTCATATTGGATTTTCTTGTTAAAAGCTGTTGCACAAGAACTACCCATATTGCCAAAACCAATAACCCCAATTTTAATTTTTTTACTCATAAGTGTTGATTAAATTATCATAAAAGAGACACAGTGTCAACGAAAACGTAGGATAGTAAATCCTAAAAAATGAATTAACCTTACAAACTAAGGGTTAGTAAAAGAATGAAAAGTTTTCCCCAATAACTAATGAAATTAAAAATAGGCAAATTGGGCAATTTTTGATATAATGATATTAATGAAAAAAATAAAAATTTATCCCAGTGGTCCTGCATTGATAGTATTGTTTTCGATTCTTTTTTTCAGCTCTCCTCTTTTCGCTAAAGAATCGATGACTAAACAACTAGTTAAGGAAAAAAAAGATTTTTATAACAATCAAATAACTATTGATAACAAATTATTTCTTAATCAAGTAGAAACAAATTTACATTATTTAATTACAATAAACAATTATACCATCAAAGTTCTTAATTCTCTATCTACAATAAGCGAACTAAGCTATTCTAATTTTATAAATATTCTTCGAAAAAAAACAAAAAAGATAATACCAGAATTAACTAACTTTAAAAAATCTGGACAAAGCATTAAGCGTTTTATTGAAGAACGTTTTGTTCAAGAAAATAATTTAGTAGATAATCTTAATCAATTGGTTTCAAAATATCAAGAAATTAAAAAACTAGACCCTTCCTTGAATAACTTTGGTAGAGACTTTCCTTCTGAAGGCTCTTATCACTATTATGAACTTCTTTCAAAAAATCTTGAGTATACTCCTTTAGAAATTCTTAAACAAATGAACACAACTTGTAGAAATCTTGGTGAGTTTGCTATGAAGTATAAAATTGAAAGTTTAAAAAATCTTTTACCAGAAAAAATACTTTTTTTAGAAAAATCCTATAATGAGATTACGGATTATTTAATTATTAATTTAAAGTATCTTAGTAATAACTGGGGACGCAAGATGATTTTGCAGGCCATTGAATTAGCTCAACAACAAATTCTTTTAACTAAAAATTTTATTTCAAGCGTATCTATCAAGCTTGATTCAATAGCTACACCACAAAATGCTAAATCGCCTGACCTTGAGGTTGTATCCATTGAAATGACTTTTAAAGAAAAAGTAAAGATAGGTACAGAAGTGAATATTGCAATAACAATAAAAAATACAGGCGACTTAACTGTTGGTTTTTCAAAAGCAAAAGTAACCCTTCCTGATAATACAACAAAAATCTTCGATGTACCCGAACTAAAAAGTGCTCAAACTTATGTTGAACATTTAAAATATAAACTAAGTGCTTTAGGAAAAAATCAATTTAAAGTTAGAGCTAACTCAGGATTTAAAACTTGGGAATCAAACATTTCAAATAATGTAACTAAAAGAGCTCTTATCCTCCAATAGCCAGCTTGTTAGTTTTTATTTCTCTTCAAAAACTTTTTCTAAAAGTTCATTATCCAAGTAATACGATTTAAAGGCCGGTTCACCATTTTTAAAAAAAATATAGGTAGGTATACCTGTAACTGAAAATTTTTGGGCAATATACCCTTCTTGGTCTAATATGATTTTATTTTTTATAGTGCTGTTTAAATCTTTTGCATTAGTATAGGCTTTAACTGATGACTTATTTTCTCCAGTATTAATATACCAGACACTAATATCTTTGAAAAATATGCGTTTTTCTGAAAGGCGGCCAAGCTCACGACGACAACTAGGGCACCAAGTGGCCCAAAGGAGTAAAACAGTATTTTCCTGAGAAATCATCTTATCATAAGTTATACTTTCATCGTTTAAAATAGAAAAATTTCGCTGAGCAGCAAAGCTTGGAGCTATAAAACAAAAAAACAGTAAAATTAAAATAATTTTTTTCATCCTATTACCTTTATAAATTTTATAATGAAATATATGCCTACTAATGCTAAAGTTGCACTTAAAATCCTTTTTATAATTATAAGCCACAAACCCTGTTTTGGCAACTTTTGAATCAAACTAGCAAATGTACCTAATACGATTAACAACGTGCCTTGGCCAAGAGAAAAAAGAAAAAGCGCTACAGCACCCCAAACAATATTTTGCTTTATCGAAATTAAACTTAAAATTGGACCTAGAACTGGAAAATTACAAGGGATAAAAGCAAAGGCACTAATCATTCCTAAAATAAAAACCGAAAAAAGACTTCCTTTAACTTTGTAAGTACATCCTGGCCAAAAAGGTAAATTTATGCTAATAAGCCCCAAAGAAATAGCACTAAAAAGAAAAAATAAAATAGCTAAGACAATATAAGTTATTGGATTAATGAAAAGTGTCCCAAGTAATATACCGAAAAAAGCAGAAA
>JAVCBZ010000024.1 GCA_030765735.1 Candidatus Susulua stagnicola
GGCATTTTTTTTACCCTCTAATTGTCGCACTTGTGATTACAATCTTCTTCCAAAGAAAGGGAGTTGACCCCTTTTATATTTATTCTTTTCCCCAAAATTGGTCGGCTTCTTTTTCCATTTTTTCTAGTCTTGTATAGTAATCAGGAAACTCATTAAGATGAGCTAAGGCTATCTTTCCTGTTATTAAAGGGTCATCATCGGTTACATTGGTAGAAGAATCTACCTGCCCATGTTCTAATTCTACATCCATACCAATACAGAATTGTTCAATGTCAAATTTATCCCACTTTATGCCTAGCTTCTCACCTATTTCTTTTGCTTCCTGATGACTAAAATGTTTTTTGTCTCCCATGTTTTTCCCTCCTATTTTAAATTTTAAACAATATCAAAAATATTTTGCCTATTAATTAACAGACTTTCTACCCACAAAAAAACCGATAACAAAACCAATAATTACTCTTGCCAACCCTGCCAAAGATATTGTTAGTATATCATTACTTATTGATGGAACTGTGTAATTAGATAATGGACTTACAAAAGTCGATGCAGTCTGATGAAGAAAATTAAATTTTTTAAATTCATAACACTAGAATTTTGTTAATCAGATTTTTGTCCTGAAACAACCACAAAACCACCTTTACCATATCCTTTTATTGGTTCCTGAATTGAACTAATGTTTCCTAACAAATCAAATATTGTTTGATAATAATTAATCTTTTTAAAACCTGAATCGCTAAGCATTTTGCTCAGATCTTTTATACCAAAAAATTTAGCTTGCTTGTAAAAAATACTCTTCTTCTTCTGATAAAATTTTCCCAAAAAGCTATTCTTATCAACTATGCCAAGAACTATTCGACCATTACTCTTTAAGACTCTAAAAGACTCCTCTAAAACTTTTACAGGATCATTTACAAAGCATAAACTAATTATAATAGCTACATAGTCAAATTTATCATGCCAAAAAGGAAGATCTTCACCAAATCCCCAACGAGTCTTTATGCCCCGTTCATTGGCTATTCCTAACATCTCTGCTGATGGATCAAGACCAAAAGTAATGCCTAAAGGCTTAGCAAACCGACCAGTACCAACGCCAATCTCTAACCCTTTACCAAAGGTTGGTAAAACTTTTTTTAATGCTTTTAACTCAGATAAATAGACAAATCGATTTTTATCATACCAATAATCGTATTCCTTGGAATGCCGATCAAACACGCTCATCTTCAAATCTCTCCCCACCAACCATCATAAAATTTATCTAAATGCTTATAAAAATCCTTATCATAAGAGCTTCTCTTAACATCTTTCGCTTTAAAAGAATACCTGTAGCCAGTACAATAAGCTGACAATAAATCCTTAGCATGAGATATTTTTTTAAATTTCTCCTCGCATTCAGCTTTTTTCTCATCCTTACATTTATCAGGATGATACTTTAAAGCTAACTTACGATATACCAAATTGATATCATCTATAGTAGCATATTCAGCTAAGCCCAATATCTTTCTTGCTTGATCAATTTCCTTAAAATCCGACATTTACTATACCCTCTTACTCCAATATAACTGTTATTTAAAAAAATACCATAACAAAAATTCCGAATACAATAAATGGTGTATGCTCTTTTAATTCTTTAGCAATATCGTTAATCATTTCTTATACTTGGAATACTTGACCAGCCTCTATGAATATGAAATTGTCCCCATAATCTTGCTTAAAAAGCATCTGAGCATTATATCCAGTACAATGAGTTGGACCGATTTTCTCAACCCCCATATCTTTCAGTTTCTCAACAATTATCCTTACCTCACGTTTATCCTTATCAATCATATGAAACCCACCAAATAGCATATTAATCTTATGCTTAGGAAATGCATCTTTAATTTTATCTACAATTCGTATAATTCCCGGATGTGAACAACCAACAACAACTGCAAGACCATGTTCTGTTTCAACAACTAAAGCTTGTTCAGCTATATAATTATCTTTGTATCTGCCAGCAATTTCTCCAGTAACATAGATATTCTCAGCAATTTGCTCAAAATCACTAGACTCAACAAGCGTCCCACCAGCTTTATTAACTTTTTCTTTAAAAATAGGGCTAAATCCAAAGCAACCATAAACCTTAAGGCCTTTATTTAGCTTCAAAATATCCCATAATCCACCAGTATGATCCCAATGATCATGAGAAATTACTACTGCTTCAATAGCAGATATATCAACTCCCATATACTTTGCATTAGCAAATAGGTATTCTCCTTTTTCTCCAGTATCAAATAGTATACGATTATCAACTAAACAGGAAAATCCCCAACCACTAATTAATTTTTCGTTTAAAACATTATTGTCAAAAATAATTTTAATTTCCATAAACTAACATTTGTGGTTCTTTTTTATCACGAACTGGTAATTTAGCTTCACTAACAAAAACATTAAATTTACCCATTTTTAAACTTTTACCATTACCATTGTTACAAATAATATATTGCTTATTTAAACTCAAGTTTTCTATTAGCTTCTGATCAGAGCTATAACGGCTTATAAAGTCTAACCCTTTTTTTGTTAAAACAAAAACTGGTATCTTTTTTGAAACTTGAAGAATAGCATCTGGGGCAATTATTTCTCTGAGGTTAGATGAAGCACAACTCCATGCTAAATCAGCGTATTCACTTATTTCCTTAATTCTTGCCTGGTTAATGCCTGTAGTACAAATTGCTAAAGAAGTTAAAGAAACCTTAAGGCTTTCCTCCACTTGCCTAAACAGACTAAATGATTCCTCCATGGAAGCATTAATTGTAACAGCAATATTCTTATATCCCAAAGAAGCCGCTTTTTTTACTCCCTCAAGCTGATTAATAGATGCCGAAGAAGAAACTACATGACATCGATCAGTTTTTAATTTACTTATAATTTTATTAATTGGTGTAGTGAAAAAGACACCATTCATTCTGGCGCCAATCCCTTGAATAATTTCTGGCCTATCTACAATAACCGTACCCGCCCCTTCACAAACGACCACTGCTGCATCAATAAATTTATTTTGCATAGCATACATAAGCATTTCTGAAGCACCATAGGGAACAGCAATCGTATTCCTAATTAATTCTCTGTTTTCAGTAAAATGTCCAAACTTTTGTATTTTTTCTTCAACAACTTCTCTAATCATATCTTTAATCCCTTCAAGATTATCTTTACTCCCTAAGTTTTTGTATAAAAATTCAGCTAAAGGACAATATCTCATACATGGATCAGTCATTCCAATAACTTTTCCTTTAGATATTATTACATAAGAAGAATAAAACCTTACAATATGCAAATCGGTGAGATATGGTTTATCTTTTTGAATCTGGGCTAATAATTCCTTATACCCGACAATCATTTTTTTCTTTTTTCAACGGCATGATAAAAAAGAATAACATCACCAACGTTACAATTAACTTCCCGGGCTATAACCGGACATTTTGCCATAAACATAAAAAATATCGGACGCCTAGTATTAGATAAAGCTTCAAAATTACCTTGCCCTTTACTTATAATCATATCAGCATTACGATATACTTTTAAAAACTTTTTAGAGCATAAAGAAAGAACTGTTCCGGGAGCATCAACACCACTAGACATAACTTTTGCTATTTTATCAATTCCACAATAATAAG
This sequence comes from Candidatus Susulua stagnicola, assembly GCA_030765735.1. GTDB lineage: Bacteria > Omnitrophota > Gorgyraeia > Duberdicusellales > 4484-171 > Susulua > Susulua stagnicola. Next base: position 3,651 of record JAVCBZ010000024.1, read on the forward strand.
CATCCTCAATTAAAGCATCATTGATAGCTGGTTTCTCTTTAACCGCATAAATTATCTCTTTGCTGCTATCAACTCTTTTTATTTCTTCAATCAAAACTCGATCAAACACTGTTTCGCCAGCATTGTCAGCTAAATAAAGAATAGTTTGTGCTTTCTTTAAACAACTTTTAAACTCAGCATAATTAAAAATAGCTCTACTTTCTTTCTTAATAGTTTTGCTTTCTTGCTTTAAAATCTTTTTTAATTCATCGTTAACATTTAATGAATGCTTAGCCCCGTAATCAATAATATTCCCAGCAATAGCTAATTCAGTCGCCATCAATAGTTTATCCTGAGAATGGTTAACCTTACTTTTAAGTTTCGGGTAAACTTTTAAAGCCATATCATTGCTTTGTTTTTTGACATGACTATATGGATCATATTTTTTAGTTAGCTTATACATCTGTTGATGAATAACTCTAGCCATCTCAGGAGGGGAAGATTCTAAGGAAATCTTCGGAATAATTCTTGCTAATTGATCAAGTACTTTTTTCTGGGTCTTTTTACTTGCTCCACTCATTCTCGAAGAATAAAGCGCTTGGCGAAAAAAGCAAGGTATACAGTCTAAGTAGGTTTTCATGACACTTTCCCTATTCCTCTCATTTATTCAGCACCACCAAGCACAACCTTCAACTTATTCCATATTTCTTTTATTTGTTTGCTACTTTTTCCTTCAGAATATTCAATTATTGTTTTTCCCTCTACCATCGCTTTAACTATAGTCTTATCAAAACCAATTTTTCCAATAAAAGGCACTTTTTCTTCATTGCAATATTCTTCTATTTTTTCAGTCATATCAATATTTAAATCATATTTGTTCACAACTAATAAAACCGGTATTTTAAAATGCCTAGCCATTTCAATAACTCTTTTGGCATCATGCAGCCCGGATAATGTTGGCTCAGTCACAACCAAAGCACAATCTACTCCGCTAACAGAAGCAATCACCGGACAGCCAATTCCAGGAGATCCATCAATAATAACCCAATCGGCATTTATTTCCTCAGCAATCTCTTTAGCCTTTTTTCTGACTAACGCTACTAATTTTCCGGAATTTTCTTCAGCTACCCCTAATTTAGCATGGGCCATAGGCCCGAATCTAGTATCAGAAATAAACCATTCCCCAGCTAAATTTTCTTTCATTTCAATAGCTTTTTGGGGACAAGCAAAGCCACAAAAGGAACAGCCTTCACAAGACACAGGATCAATAATAAAATCACTGCTTATAGCGTCAAACCGGCATAATTTTACACATAACCCGCATTGATTACATTTATTTTTATCAATAAATGCACTAACACCACTACAAAAATCATTTCTTTCTTTTATTTTCGGTGTAAGTAACAAATGTAGGTCAGCAGCATCAACATCGCAATCAGCAAAAACAGAATTTTTAGCTAAAGCAGCAAAACTCGCAGTAATTACAGTCTTACCAGTTCCTCCCTTTCCACTTATAATAACAATTTGCTTCATTACATCTATCCTTTTAACTCACATTTTACTATAAGCATCTTGTGCCGCTAAAACAAGAGGGTAAGCAGTCGGTGAACTAGTCAGATAAGGATGAGTTGCCATCTGAAGAGTTTCCAGTTCTGTAAGCGACATTCGTTTTTGAATAACAATTCCTATTAAATTTATAAGCTGAGCACAAGACATTCCACAACTAACTTGTCCACCTAAAATTATTCCGGACTGCTTAGAAAAAATTAGCTTAACTTTACTTTTTACTGCTCCCGGCAAAGTAGCTGGATGTTTGTCAACACCATCGACTACACCACAGACTATTTCAAAACCTTCTTTTAAGGCGGTTTTCTCAGTAAGTCCTGCTGAACCTAAAACGATTCCATCAATATAAGTCGAATAAATTGCAATTGTTCCTTTATTTTCACGAACAACTTTTATTTGATATAAATTTGCACCAGCTATTCTAGCTTCAGCTGTAGCTGTTGAAGCAAGCATAACCGGAATAGCTTTTCTGGTATAAAAATCACGTTTACAAGAGCAATCACCAACAGCAAAAATATCAGAATCTGAAGTACGCATATATTCATCAACTAAAATACCTTTACAATGCCCGATTTCAAGTCCAGCATCTGTCGCAAGTTTAATATTAGGTCGAGATCCAACGCCTAAGATAACACCGTCGGCATCTATTGTTTGACCATTTGAAAAACGTACCTTTTCTACCTCTTTAGCACCAATAATTTCCTCAACACAGGCCCCGGTAAGAACGTCTACACCATTCTTCTTAAGCCTCTTCTCAGCAGTCTCCGAAAATTCGGGATCAAACGAATTGATTAATAAACCAGGAAGCATTTCGACTAAAGTAACTTTCATACCTTGAATTTTTGAAAGTTCATCAGCAAATTCAACACCAATAAAACCTCCGCCGATAACCAAAATATGCTTTGACTTTTTCACTTTAGAAATTACATTCTTTAAATAATCCATATCTTTGTAGACAGGGTAAACTCCTTCTTTATCTATACCTTTTATCGGAAGAACAATTGGAGTAGATCCTACGGCTATAATTAATTTCTCATATCCATACTCTTTAGAATCTTTGGTAATCACTTTTTTTTCAGTTCGGTCAATTTTCACAGCTTCATCAATGATTACCTTTATATTATTTTTTTCTAACGCCGCATTACTTAGTTTATTATCATCTGGGTTATCTAGGCTAGCAAACATATATGGAATACCACAAGGTATGCAACCATTAGCTATACTTTTCATGATTACAGTTTCTTTACCTGGATAATATCTTTTTGCTGTAACGGCACCAATCACTCCTGCCGGCCCACCACCAAGTACTAATACATCTATTTTCTTATCCATAATTAATCCTAGCCTCCTTAAATAGTTTTCAACATTACACACAACCCATAAACAACATCAATATGATTTTGCTTACAAAACTCTATTGCTTCTTTACTTTCAGCTCCCGGCTGAATCCATATACGATTAATATTAAGTTCCTTGCAATCTTTAATAATATCCTCTGTAACTTTAGGTGGAGTAACAATATTCATCACATCAATATTGCTAGAAATATCTTTAACACTTGGATAACACTTTACTCCTTCAACCTCGCTTACTCCCGGATTAACTGGAAATACTTCATGGCCCTTTTCTTGCAGAGTTTTAAAAATGCGCCAAGCTACTTTTGTTTCATTACGAAATGACCCCGCTACAGCAAAACTCTTCTGACTTAAAAAATCTTTAACTAAATTTTCCATTTTTAATTTTCATAAACAATTCTTGAAAATCATCAATATATTCTGGCAATGCCTCAACAATAGGTATACCTTTGGAATAACTGGAAGCTATCGCTTTTTTAAACGGTATTTTCATTAATATTGGTATCTTTTCATTTTTACAGTAAATATCAGTTTTTTCATCACCTAAATCAGAACGGTTTATTACTACACCATATGGTATTTTTAACTTTCTCAACACTTCAACTGCTAAAATCAAATCATTAAGACCAAATGGTGTAGGTTCAGTAACAAGAATGCAAAAATCACTTCCTTTAATTGATTCTATTACTGGACAAGATGTACCCGGAGGCGCATCGATAATATTTACTCTGGCAAGGTTCATATGTTTTTTAACCGCTCTAATCAGTGGCGGACTCATCGCTTGCCCAATATTAAGTTTTCCGTGAATAAACTCTAAATCATCACCTTTCTCTGTCTGTCTGCTACCTATTTCAATAATTCCTATTTCATTATCAACTTCTTTTATTGCTTTTTGAGGACAAAAATAAGCACAAGAACCACAACCATGGCAAAGATCAGGAAAAACTAAAACATCGTTTTTTAATACCGCTAAGGCATTGTAAACACAAACTTCCTTACAGCGACCACAGCCATTACACTTAGTCTTATCTATTTCTGGCACAGGAATAAAAACAGATATTTTTTGATGAATTTGAGGCTTAATAAAAATATGAGAATTCGGTTCCTCAACATCACAGTCTAATATCTGTGCATTCTTAATAGACAAAGCAAGACTAGTCGCAATGGTAGTTTTACCGGTTCCGCCTTTTCCACTAGCAATTGAAATAATCATTTATTTTTACTACCTTTAAATATTTTTAATTAGAAGCAATTAATACTTCCTGAAATTTACTACTTAACTTTTGTATATTAAACTTCTTGTCTTGAAAATATTCTTTAATTTGTTTTAAGCCAATCTTGCCCGGATGATGACTTCGTCCTTCTTGTTGATGAATTTTATCTACTAATTCTAACCCTTGAGCTGTAAAATCGCTTAAGACTATTTTTCCCTTAGGTTTGAGAACTCGGATAATCTCATCCATAACTAAAAAAGCATTATCTAGATGATGCACTGTGTTTGCCGAAATAACTATATCAAAAGAATCATTTGCAAAACTCATAGCTTCGCCATTTTCTACTTTAAAATCAACATTTTTTTCTAAACCTAAATGTTGGATATTCATTTTAGCATAATTTTGCTCTTCTTGCGAAGGATCAATAGTTATAAACTTAAAATCCTCTTGAGCTAAAGCCATGGTTAAGTGACCTTTGCCTGTTCCGATTTCTAGTATATCACCATAAAAAGGACGAGCTTTATCAATGATAAACTTTCTTTCCTTTTCAGTATCACAACCAAACTTTTTATAAAGGTTTACCCGCTCAAGATATTTCTCTCTATTATCTATAATCTCTTTTGTCATTTTTATTCCCTTATTAGTTTAGCCCCACATTTAGAGCATTGCAAAGAATTGCAAGGAATACCCGGCTGATGTTCTACTTTAATGCCACATGATGGACAAATACAATATCCACTCGGACCTTGACCAGCAGCGCCACCACCAATCCCACTAAAGCTTTTCTTTTGACCTTGCCTGAATCCTCCACCTGCACCACCAGATCCTTGACCTAATGGGCCCTTACCATCTTTATTTGGCATATTACACCCCCTATTTAAACATTAAACTACACAACGATCACGCTTAATCAACCATTTGCCAATTATTGCTTTTTTTATTTTTAGGTTTTATTGCTCAAGAGAGAACAAACGCTAATACAAACTTTATAATCTTTAAATTTATCCTTGTCAGTTTTAAAAACTTATTTACTACCTTTTCTAAAATTACTTTCCAGTCCCAAAATGTGAATCTACACTCGGACCATCAGTTGTTTTTAATTCTTCTTTTTTATAACTTTCAACCGCACTACTAATTTTTCCAGACACCCCCGTAACCACTTTAATACCAGCTGCATTTAAAGTTCGAAAAGCATTAGGCCCAACATTGCCTGTAAGTACTACAGTTGCTTTATTTTCTAAAATAAACTGCCCTGCCTGAATTCCAGAACCACCCATACTATCCATATATGGATTTTTAATTGCTTCAAAATCTAATGACTCTGTATCAACAATAACAAAATACTGACAACGACCAAAACGAGGATCAACCTCTGAATCTAAATTATCTCCCTGTGAAGTAATACACACCTTCATATTTCTTTCCTCCTTCAATAATCTTACTTTAGATTATACTAACAATAACCACTTAATTACACTTGGTATTCTTTAATGATCACACTCTTCTTTTTCCGGATTATCACAAACTGTCTTGTCTATGCCATATCCTCTACCAGCTCCTGGTTGGCAAAGGCTTTCACCACCTTTAAGAGTCCCAGAAACAACCTGAGCAACCACATCATTAATCTTACCACTTATTCCCATTATTGTTTCAATTCCAGACTGTACGAATAGCTCCTGAGCCCGCATTCCCATGCCTCCAGCAATAATAGCACTAACACCTTTTTCACGTAAAAATTGTGGTAAAAAACCCGGATGATGCCCGGGATTAGCTATGGTATCAGTTTTAACTACTTGTTTATCCTGTATCTCTACAATGGTAAATGAAGGACATCGACCAAAATGAGCTGATACCACATCACCATCTGTTGAAATTGCTACTTTCAAAAATAACCTCCTTGCTTAAAAAAATGAAAACAGACGAGAATAGAAAATAATATCTACTCCCGTCTATTTGTTCATATTACTTATTCTCACTAGATCCAGAGCTAGATTCTAACTCTTTTAGCCGTGCATTTATTGCCTTAGCTTCTTCCTGTAAATACAAAGCTTGCTCACGAAGAACCTCTACTTCATTTTGAGAATTAATGTTGGCTCCATAGGCATTACCATAAGCAGGAACTGCCCGACCAAAACCTTGGCCTCTACCAAAACCACGACCCATGCCATAACCTCTACCAAAACCACGACCATACCCAAAACCACCACGCATAGGAACCATGGCTGCATTACCTTGCACAGGAGAACCAACACAATATCCTCTACCGCCACCTGTAAATGCTCCTTGTCCTCTTGGCCCTGTCCCATTAAATCCTGGCATCCTAATCACCTCCTTAGAATAATTATTATCCTTTAATCATAAAATATCAATCTTACTTTTTACTTTTACACCGATCACATAATCCATAAAATTGGATAATATGCTTGCTTATTTCAAAATTATATCTTTTTGAAAGACTTTTCTCTGTTCTTTTCAATAACTCAATTTCATCATCAATAAAATCTGTATACTCTATAATTCGATAACACTTCATGCATACTAAATGATGATGGTGATCTTTTACTGCAGTTTCTTGAGCTAACTCATATCTTGCCCGATTATCACCAAAATCAAATTTATAAACTATCCCTAACTCTGTAAGAAGTTCTAATGTTCGATATACAGTAGCTAGGCCTCCTGAAGGATGAACCTTGCGAATTTGCTCATATATCTCCTCAGCACTAAGATGCTTAGTCGTTTTAGTCAAAACATCTAAAATAGCATCTCTTGAGGGGGTTATTTTGTATCCACAATCTCTAAATTGTTCATGGTACCACCCCCGATTTTGTTGCCCTTGACATCTTCTTCGCATACTCTCTTTTCTCCTAAATGAGAATGATTATCAGTCTCATTTAAAGTATACAATATTAATTTTCTTTTGTCAAGGATGATAAATAAAACAATCTTTCCTCCTCTCAAAGAGACCGCTAATAATGGAAACGGTACAAAATCAAGCAAATAGAATGCAGACAAAAACATCCAATAATTGTAATTGCTAAAGACAAAAAATTATTGACTGGTTAGAACATCACTAGCTTTAATTAGAGAATCTGAAAGCCTCAACCACTCAACAACTAATTTACGTAACTGGATATTATGAGTAATTTTATTAAACTTATTATTTTCAAGTTTATTTACTTCATCAATCAAATCATTTAGAGTCGATCTTCCCAAAGAATAATTTTCTTTCTCATCTTTAGCTATTTCTTCAGCTAATTTAATTTTTTCTCCAGCCACAATGATTAAGGCTTCTTCCCTTTTCATTTGGTTATTTAAGTTTTTTAAATCGGTATAAAGCCTAACACTCGTTGTTTCCGAAGAAAGTTTTGTTTTACGAAAATCTATTTTTGAAGTTTCATAATTAGCCCTATCAACTTGATCGGGAAAAGGCCATTCTACTGACATTCCAGCGTAAGCAGTTTTATTGCTTAAGTCTACTGTGTGGTTTGCACCTTCCCAAACATAACCTAAAAGTAAGTTTATTGAAGGAAGAAGCTCATCAGCTTCTTTCTCAACTACTAAAGAACTTTTATCTTCAAGCAATTTAAGAACCTTTGATGTCCGACTGAATAGGTCGAAAGCCTTGTAATCCTTTTCAAAATCAATATTTAAATCAGCGTAAAGCAAAGGTTCTTTAGGTTCAAAAGCATTATCTTTATACCGCATAGCCTCTTTGACCTGATTTGAATAGTCATCATATTGATTCCTACGAGTAATAACATTTTCTTTTTTTTCTAAAACCTGCAAGGTTATTTTATTTACATCAATAGGTAAAGCAATCTTGCTCTGATGACGTTCTTTTATATTTTCTAAAAGTTTCAAATTTTCATTGTAAGAATTCTCAGCAGTTCTTAAGTTCTCATAAGCTGAATACCAATCATAATAAAGAGTAATAAGTACTGCTAGATAATCTTCATAAGCCTCAGCAATTTGATACCTGGCTACATCTATTTCAATACCAACAATTTTATCTAAAAGACGAGTATTACGACCAAAAGCATTTCTAGCAATTGGTTGAGACAACTCAAGAGCTACGTCAGAAGTAACATCACGAGTTGAGGTAGCAACAGAAGAACTATATTCAGCTGAAATATCAGTTCCCAAGTAAGGGAAAAGCTTACTTAAAGAAACAGTATTTTCGGTATCTTCTTCTTTAGGGTTATATAAAAAATTATATTTACTCTCAATTTCAAGAATTAAATCTTTAGCCGGAAGATCAATATCTTTTCTATATTTCAGTTTTAATTCCTCAACAAGGATTTGTTGAAAAGCTGTATCTTCTCGGCAAGATATATCAATAAAATCCTTGATAGTTATTACTCGGATTTTTTTTTCAGCATAACCATTTGCAACTAAAAAAAAACTAATTATCAGGAAAATTATATGTTTTATTTTCATATTTATCTTATGTCTTAACCGCTAATTTAAGTTTCCTTTCCATAATGATACTAAAAACACAAGGAATCAAGAAAAGAGTTATTACTGTACCAAAAATCAATCCCCAGCAAAGCGCTAACATCATTTGAGCAAGCATGGCATCATATCCAGCCCAACCATAAGCTGTAGGAATAATTCCAGCTACAGTAGTAAGGGTTGTAAGGATTACTGCTCGTAACCGAGTCTGAGCAATATTACCAATCTGTTGATGAAGTTTCCCCGGAGCTAGGCTATAATCAAACTGATTATCTAATTTCGTAAGCATAATAATGGCATCATTTACTACTACTCCCGAAAGCCCTAAGGCTCCAATTACCGCAAAAAAACCATATAAAGAGATTCCATGTAACCAAAAAGCTAAAATTATACCAACCACTCCAAATGGTATAGAAAGCATAATTATAAAAGGTTTTCCTAATGAATTAAACAATAATACTAAAATCAAATAAATAAAAACAATAGCCAGAGTAATTGCTAAACCAAAATCTTTACGGGATTCCCGAGTATCCCTAACTTCTCCACCAAACTCAATAATAGTTGAAGGGTAAAGTTTACTAACGCTAGGAAAAATCTCTTCTTCAAAATAACGCGCAATCTCCAAAGGTGTACGCTTAGCCTTTGGCTGTAAATCGGCATCAATTCTAGTTATACGCTTTAAATCTTCCCGACTTAAGGAATCCGGTTTAAAACTCTCTTCTAAGATAATAACCTCTCTTAAGGGTACTAAATATTGGCCACTATTTTCTACGGGTAGTTCAAGAACCTTATTAATGTCATTTTTAGCTTCTTCTATGGTAGTAAGCCTTACATAAATTTCCTCATCATCCTCCATGAATTCATAAAGAATCTTACCTTCTAAGGCTGCTCGTATAGTTTTCGCAATATTTGAAGGATTAATCCCTAACCGTCGTATCTTATCACGATTTAACTTTATCCGATATTCAGGATTTAAAATAGGTTGATCAATTTCTACATTTGTAAGTGATGGATGTTTTTTCATAGCTTCGGCAATTTTCTCACTAACCTGATTACGTAATGTATCATTATTCTCTTTAATAAGAATTTCAATAGGACTTTCACCAGGCTGACCATGCCATGTTTTACTAAATCGAATATTAGAAATATCCTTTATGTCAGTAAATTTACTTTCCCATTCTTTGATAAGCTGATCAGCGCTTTTTTTGCGTTTTTCTTTGGGTAAAATCTCTATTTGTATACGCATTTTGTTTTCCTGAGAAGCTGACCCTCGTCGAGTTCGAGCAATCTGGTTGCGAAATCCAACAACTCCTTTACCAATATACTTAGAAATAACATTCTCTAAAGGCTGTGCCAAAAGCGCTGTTTCATAACGACTACTTCCGGCTGGAGCTTCAGCACTAAGGCTAATTTGACGAGTTTCTTCACCAGGGAACATAACAAATTTCATCTTAAAAGCACCAATAAAAAGTGCAACCATAAACATAAAAACAAAAATTCCTAAAATAATTCCTTTAAAAGAAAGCACCTTTTCTATATATTTACCATAAATCTGCTCCCACCGATCAAACCAGTGTTCGCTATCAGGAGTTTTTAATGAGATCTGTTTTTTAATTACTTTTATTTTTCTCAAAAACCGCATAAAAAAAGCACTAATTTTATTAATAAAATTATCTAAAGGAAGAATCATATGACTAGGGAGAATTATCAAAGCCTCAATCAAACTTCCAAATAAAATGACCATAACAATAAAAGGAATAAATTTCACCATCGCACCAAATCTGGCTGAGAAAAACCACAACGGAACAAAAGTAACGCAAGTTGTGAGAATACTTGCAACCACCGGCAAAAACACATAGGAAGTCCCTTTTACTGCTGCATCTTCAAGTAAAAACCCTTGCCTTCTCATCCGAGTTATATTCTCTGAAACCACAATCGCATCATCTACAACCATACCCATAACAATAATTACCGCAGCTAAAGTAATATTATTGATCGTATAACCAGCTAAAAATGCAGCAATTAATCCAAAACAAAAAGTAAAAGGAATACCTGCTGCAACCCAAATCCCCGAACGTATATCTAAAAATAGAAACAAGCAAATAAGGATCAGAACAAATCCCATGCCGCCATTTATCCCGATAAGGGTGAGACGATTCCTAACATCAAAAGACTCATCGTCAAGAAGGACTATTTTTAAATTACCATTAGTTAAATTATTTGTATAAAAATTATCTACCTCACGAGATACAACACGAGTAGCTTCAATGATACCTGCCGATGAACTCTTAACTACGTTTAGAAATATCCCTTCATGACCGTTTATTTTTAATAAGTTTTTTGTTTTTTCATATCCTCTTACTACCTCAGCAACATCCTTTAATCGAATAACCTGACCTTCAAACCCGCCTTGAATAGCTAACTCTTTTAAGTCAGCGATATTATTGAGTTCAGCTGAAAGAGTAACTTTAGATTCTTTTAAGTTTTCAATACTACCAGCTGGCTGACGAACATTATTATCTTGAATTTCTTTTATAACCGAATTAAAGGGAATTCGATAATCAATTAGTTTTTGAGGGTTAATTTTAATATGAATTTCTTCTTTAAGATAACCACTACGATTTACTGCACTTACCTGAGACAGGCTCAATAATTTATTTTCTAAAGCCAAAGCAAAAGTCTGTAAATTTTCCCTAGATTCAACATCAAGCAAATCTTTATTTTCTAAGATAAGACCAATATCAATAATCGCTTTACGAGAAGTTTTAAAAATTCTTACCTTGGGATCATCAATTATATCTTCGGGAAGGTTAACATCTAAGGCAGCATTACGTATATCAGTAATAACCTCATCTTTATCACTAACGTTCTTATCAATTTCTACTTTAACTGAAGAAGACCCTGTTCCAGTGGAACTACTTATAGAATATATACCATCAAGGCCTCTAACTGCTTCTTCAATAGGACGAGTAACATAATATTCGACTTCTTCAGCTGAAGCCCCAGGATAAGTTGTTTGTATTCTTACCTGATCAAAAGTAATATCCGGTAGTTCTTCTTTAGGAATTTTAACCCAAGCAATAATCCCACCAATAAAAATTGTAACAAATATAATATTAGTAAGCAGATGTCTCTTTAGGAAAAACTGTATTATTTTTTCTTTCATAATAATTTATATTATACAACACTTACACAAATACGACAATTATAATCATAATTTGGACAGACAAAAAACTTAGAAAAATAAAAACTATAGATATTGGCTTAACTAGAGTTTTAGTTCTTTATTTCCTCTGCTAATAACTTTTTCTAGGCACTTAACTCCTTAAAAAATCAATTTAAAAAGAATAAACCAGTGACGAAATTATTTTAGTATCATTTTTTTTAGCATTTCTTGCTGGAAACGAATCATAATCATCAATAAAACTAAAACGTAATGACATTTTCTCATTTATTGGACTAGTCAGAGCTATTTCTAAACGCAGACGAAATTCACCAACATCTTTTAAAGAAGGGTAAAGAGTTAGATCTTGAGATATTGTGGCTGCTTTAAATATTTTTTTTTCAAAAAACGCCCTAGGTATAAGCACCAATTCATTTTTATCCGTAGCTCCATCATTATAGCTAGTATGCTCAAAGCCTAGACCAGTTTCAACCATAGCCTTCCAATCTTGGCTATCAGAAAACCAATAGCCTATGCCAACTGAAGGAATCAGCCGATAATCAACTCCAGCAAATCTATCATGATCGCCTTCTAGTTTATAAAAATTATACCAATTCTTTTCTCCAAAACTAAAGGCATAACGACCCATTCCTCGCCAATTTTGGGAATCCATTTTTTTATTAGTTGATGAATAATAGCTATCGCCCTTAATCGTAAACTCATTATGGTCAGTTTTCCGGTTTAAATAAAGACTGTTGACCATCTGGCTATTGATAGTATTGCCTCCAGACTTGTTATAGCCTAAAGAAAGCTCGCCACTCCACAACTTCTCTTTAACTACAGAAACCACTTTTTTAGGTGTTTTAACAGCTAAAAAGCTCTTGCTTACTGAAACTTGGCCCATAGCTTGAGTCTCTATTAATAAAACATTATCATTTTCGCTTATTATTTGGCCACTTATTCGGTCACCGTTTTTTAAATAAAATTCTTCAGCATAAGCCTTGTTCCAAACCAAAGAAGCACTAATTATAATCGAAATAAAAAAAATCAAAACTTTATTAATACCGCTTTGCGTTAAACTACTTTTATCGCTACTGTAAAAATTAATCTTGGAAAGGATATCTGCTCTTAAAGCCAAA
>JAVCBZ010000020.1 GCA_030765735.1 Candidatus Susulua stagnicola
CAAATTCGATAAGTTTGATTGGACATCAGTAACAACTAAAGCATTAGTTCGTTTATCAATAGTGAGCCTTCCCCTTGAACTAAGCATTCCTTCTATTGCTTCTTTTATATCTAAAACCTTGGCAAAACTTAAGCTAAAGACCCTCGTATCCAAAGCCTCTATTTCCTCTCTTTCTTTTGCTAAAGTTTCTCTTTTACCTATTTTCTCTGTAGTGTCTATTAACAGTATAGTTTCACCAACCCACTCATAACTATAATCATAGGGTCTTAATATTGCCTCTAAGGTTGAAAACCAATCCACATTTTCTAAACTTACGCTAACTAATCCTTCTACGCTTGGACTAACTACAATATTAATTTTCTTGCCATCTTTAATTGCTTTCTGAGCTATTGATTGTATTACAACCCTAATATCAGCATCTTTAAATTTAATTACCGGGATTATAGCGTCATCTTGAGCAAAACTAAAAGAAAAAACGCAACAACTAAACAATATTAATAAAGACACTAACTTTATTCTTCTCTTTATGTCTTTTGTATTCTCTCTCATTCTCTGTCCTCCTCTAAATTTAGAATAAACTCTTTATCATTATTTTTTAGAATAACTTTTTTTTCTTCTATCCTTACAACAGTATATTCCCCAACGCTTTCGCCTTCTCTCAACACTAAATCGTTAATAATGGCTACTGGAGACTCCTTCGAATATATTATACCCTTTATAATTAATCCTCCTATCGTTACTTTATGTGATATTAATATTGTCCCATTCTTACTAATTAAAGGGACAAAAGGATCTTTATCACTAGTTTTAAAGCTATATTTATTTTCTTGGGCATAGCTAAAAGAAAAAATACAAAAACTAAAAAATATTGACAAAAATAATGGTTTCATTCTTTCTTTCATTCTAAAATAACAGCTCCACATATTACCATTTCTATCACATTATCAGAAAGACTGGACTTCATAGATAATTTTTTAACTTCAAAAAAATACTGACTGCTATTAAGATAATCTATAAACATTGCTAAATTATGAAAATTACCTTTAGCCTTAACCTTAATCGGTAAATATTTAAAATTACCAACATCCCCTGTAATATAAGGTGATAAAGCTTCCGGTATTAAAGAATTAATTTCAATTCCAAATTTTTTACTACTAGAAGATATAAAAGAAAGTATCTTAGATTCTTGATTAGGGGTAATAAATTTTCCGCGAATTTTTCCAATTTCTTCTTTTAATTTTTCTTTACTATCTAAATATTTATCCTTCTTTGGCCATTCATTTTCAATAGAATTGATCTTCTCAATAAGCTTTCCTTGTTTTTTGGTTAACCCTCCCATTTTGCTGATTTCCCAAGGAAATATAATAAATAGCTCAATCAACAAAACAATCGCTATAATAATAAAACTAAAAGTTGGTTTATCTATATTTATTTTTTGCATTCGATAATAAATTTTAAAGTTTCAACACCATTAAAATTTGCCTTCTTAGACTCCCTAATACTCATGTTACTAAATTTTGAAGAAAAATTATTTTGTTCCCGTAAAGAATTTACAAATCTATCTAAAGAAACTAAAGAAACTAAATAATCTTCATTCCACTTTATGACATGACCTCTTAGAATAATCGACCCACTTTTGAAATCTAAGGTCTCAAACCATACATTTTTAGGCAAAGAATAAAAGATAGCTTCAAAAATAAGCACAATATCATATTTAGGCGTACCTATTTCTTCTAATTTATTTTTTTGTTTATTTAAATTAACTATTTCCTTTTTTATTTCACTAATCTTTACATATTTATTTTTCCATACTTTCCAACTTTCATCCCATCGTGAATAATCATAAGCCTGTTTAAAAATAGATATCTGCAAAAACATAATCACCACTAAAACTAATACAGAAATTAACACCATAAGAGGAGTATGACAAACTAATCTACGCAAAAAAACAATTGCAACAGTTTCCTTTTGAGGACTTAAATTTATAGCTATTTTCTTCATAAAATTAATCCAAAAAGTACTGAAAAATTATTCCGCAAAAGATCAAATTCTTTACTAAAAAAAACTTGATTAATCTTATTATTATTTTCTAAAAATGGTTGTAATATTTCCACTTCAGTATCTAATGCTTCAACGAAAATGTTTTCTATGCCCTTAGCTGAAGCAAGCCCCCCACTAAGATAAACTTTATTTATTGGCTCACTTTTGTTTACTTCAAAATAATCAAAAGAACCCTTTAACTCTTTACAAAAAATTGAAATGCTATCCTGGTTTAGCTTCAAAAGCTCACCGTTATTTTCTGTTTTAAACATCTTATTTTCTATATCAGCAAATGGTTTGCCCTTTATCCGGGCTATAACCTGGAAAACATCTTTTACACTAAATTTTACATCCCTGGTAAGAAAAGGAATACCTCTATTAATAATAGTCATAGTAGAAAAATTATACCCGATATCTAATATGCAAGAGTTTTTATCTTTAGCATCTTGATAATTATTTAAAAAAAGATTAGATAAGCATACACTATCTAAATTAACCTCACCTACCCGCAAGCCAACACCATCAAAAGATTCCAAGATATTATCAATAAACTCTTTCTTTGCTACAGCAAGCAATATCGCCACTTCTGCAAGAGAAATATCTTCAAGGATAGCATAATCAAAATATACATCTTCAGGAGTAAAAGGAATCAATTTGTTCATCTCGTAAAAAAGTGCTTGGACTAATCTTTTCTTATCCATTTTAGGAAAAGAAAAATATCTCACCAAACAAGCTGGATTTTTAACCGATATCCTTATATTTTTAAAAGGAATTTTTTTCTCAGCCAAAAGTTTTTTTAGCGTAATTGATAAATCTTCTTTCTTTTCTATAAAATAATCTACAACTTTATCTCCATCAACAACTAAGCCTTTCACATAGCAATTCCCTAAGTTAATTGCAACAAATTGATCAACTTCATTTTTTATAAAACTATCTTTTAGGAAGGTTAAATCCATTAGTTTTTGATTAAAAAAGAAACTATTTTCCTTTGACAATATTTTATTACTTAAGTTTTACTCTGTCAACGTATCTCTTGATTAAAAACATCTTATCTATTACAAGAAAAAAAATAAGGGCAATAAAAAAACCGCCTCTTTTTTTAGAAGAGGCGGTTAAGTTATATTCTTTGAAGTTACTTACTATTCGGGTTCAACTGGTGCAGCTGGTGCAGTTGAAGTTATATTTCCTCCTGTTGCAACACCGTAATCATTTGCTTTTTCATCAAACGCACCCTCAGCAGTTGCCGTACAAGTATAACTTCCTGCGGCAGGCGTGCAAGCAAAAGAATAATTTTGGCAAGGAGCCACTGCTGTGCAAGCTGCAAAATCTTTATTAAGATATGGTGGGTCAATACTTACTAAATCAGCTAAAGCTACATTATAAACACCCTCATTCGCAGATGCATAACTTTCATAAGCTGTAGATATAGTTCTCAAACTTGCTTGAGCATAAGTTTGCCCAGCATTCACTCTTGTTCTTAGAAGATTAGGAATAGCTAGTGTTGCCAAAAGAGCGATAATTGCAACTACTATCATAATCTCTACCAATGTAAAACCTTTTCTCATCTTCTACCCCCTTTTTCATAACCAAGACTCCTTTTCTTTAACCCCTTTTAAAGGAACCTTGCGGTTAAAAATATATAAATAACACAGTCAAAATATACCATAATAAATCTAAAATGTCAATCTCAACTCATTCCACCTAAGAATTGAGTCATTTTTATTATAGGTAAAAATAAAGATATAACTATCCCCCCCACAATAATACCTAAAAAAGCTATTACTAGAGGCTCTATAAGACTAGATAGCCCTGCTACCATAGCATCAGTTTGTTCTTCATAGAACTGAGCAATTTTTGAAAGCATCTCTTCTAGTCGCCCACTCTTCTCACCTATAGATATCATCTTAATAACCATAGTTGGGAAAACTCCTGTCTTCTCTAAAGGCGTTGAGATAGGTTGCCCTTCCTGTATTGAAATCTTAGATTCCATAACCGCTTCTTCGATTATTTTATTCCCTGATGTTTTCCCTACAATGTCTAAACATTTAATTATTGATACCCCACTCTTAACTAATGTAGAAAATGTACGAGAAAAATTAGCAATAGCCATTTTTCTTAGCAATCCTCCAACTATTGGAAGTTTTAGAATAAATCCATGAAAATTTTTTTTACCTTTTGGAGTATTAATGTAAGTCTTAACCGCAAAAAAAACACCAAATACAACTCCTATTAAAATAATTGCCGATCCTTTCTTAGTTAAAAGATCAGAAAAGTTTATTAACAATTTAGTTGGTAAAGGTAACTCTCCTCCCAATGATGCAAAAATACTTTTAAAAGTAGGAATCACCTTCACCATTAAAAATCCAGTTATGCCCATTGCCATCAATATAATAATAGCCGGGTAGTAAAGAGCTGAGGTAACTTTTTTTCTTAAAGCACTACTTTTTTCTAAATAAATAGATACTCGATCTAATATTTCAGCTAAATTCCCTGAAAATTCTGCTGCCTCGACCATGCTTAAATAAATATCAGGGAATATGTTCTTATGTTTAGATAAAGCATTTGATAAAGCCATTCCCTCACGAACATCCTTTAATATTAAACTAATAACCCCTTTAAAATAAAAATTTTCTGTTTGCTCTTCTAAAATACTTAAACATTCAACAATTGGTATTCCACTTTCGATTAAAGTTGTAAGTTGACGAGAAAAAACTACTAAATCGTCAACTTTAACTTTCCCCTTTACCTTTTGGGTTTTCTTTCTACCTTCCTTAAGAGAAAGAATTATAGCTTCTTCTTTATGAAAATGTTCTATTGCTTTTTCTTGGGACTCAACTTCAATCATCCCCTTTACAGTTTTACCATCTTTCTTTTTAATATTGTAAAAAAATATTTTCACCTTTTATCTACCTTTTTTATTCTTTACTCAGAGGTTACTCGAATCGCCTCTTCAATAGAAGTTTCTCCTTTTAGACACTTTCCTAAACTATCTTCTCTTAAAGAATTGTATCCCCTAAATTCTCGAGCATACTCAATGATATCACTTTCAGGTGCTTTTTCTATAATCATTTCTTTTATTTTATCATCTAAAAGAATAATCTCAATAATAGCAACCCGACCATGATACCCGCTATGCCCACAATAAGGGCATCCTTTTGAACGATAGAACTCATTTGTGTTGTTATCACGGCAAAAAGAAGCCAGCCCTAACCTTTTTATGATTTCTTTATCCATTTTATATTTTTCTTTACATTTAGGACATAAGTTTCTTACCAACCTCTGAGCAGTCAATGCGACTAATGACGAAGCCAAGAGAAATGATTCTGTACCCATATCTCTTAACCTGCTAATTGCTCCCACAGCACTATTTGTATGCAAAGTAGAAAAAATAATTTCTCCAGTTAAAGAAGCCTTAATAGCAATATCTGCAGTTTCTGAATCTCGTATTTCACCGACCATTATAATATCTGGAGATTGTCTTAAAACAGAACGCAACCCAGCTGAAAAGGTTAACCCTATATCAGCATTAGCTTGAATCTGGGTTATCCCCTCTAAGTGATATTCTACTGGATCTTCAATAGTTATTATATTTTTTTCTGGTGTATTTATTTGACTAATTATAGAATAAAGAGTGGTTGACTTGCCTGAACCAGTAGGACCAGTAACCAAAATTATTCCAAAAGGTGCGGCTAACGCTTCCTCAAACAATTTTAAAGGTTTTTGGGAAAAACCCAATTTTTGTAATCCCACAGATAAACTTTTTCTGTCTAACACTCTTAAAACAAATTTTTCTCCAAAATTAGTAGGAAGGCTAGAAACTCTAAAATCTATTTCTCTGTTTTCAAATTTTACTTTGAACCTTCCATCTTGTGGCATGCGAGATTCGGTTATATCTAGCCCTGAAATTATTTTCACTCTAGCTATTACTGCTTGTTGATTTATTTTAGGAAAACTAAATTCTTCATTTAATGCACCATCAACCCTATATTTTACTAATAATTTATCCTCATAAGGCTCTATATGAATATCTGATGCTCTCTTCTTTAAAGCATTATAAATAATCAAATCAATAGCTCTAACAATAGGAGGATGTTTACTTTCAGTAATTAAATTTTCTAAATCCTGACTACCTTCTTTATCTTTGTTAATCTCTTCAATGTCTAAGGTATTAGTTTCATCAAAAGATTTTGAAAAATCTTCCACACTCTTATATAAATAATCTAAGCCTTTAGCTATGTCTTCTTCTCGAGAAAGTACTAAGGCAATTTTATCAACTCCAGTAATAATTTTGATATCATCATAAACTAAAACATCTAAGGGGTTAGCAGTAGCAATAGTAAGAGCATTACCAATTTTACAGATAGGCACTACTTTATACTTAATCGCTATCTCTTGAGCAAGAAGTTCTTGATTCTTTAAAGATATTTTATATTTTCTTAAATCTAGAAAAGGGATTTTCAATTCTTTAGATAAAAAAAGTAAAAACCCTTCTTCATCAATCAAATTATTCTCTAAAAGCATTTTCTTAAACTCATTGCAATCAACGGTTTTCTCTTTAATCTCAACAAGCATTTTCTTATCCAGCTTTTTGTTTTTCTGAATATGCTCTAATATTTTATCTTTAATCGTCATAACCTACCTTGACTCTTAGTTTAACTTTTAAATCTTTACTAACAAAACAATTTCAAAAATTAAATCAAATTAAAACTTATTCTAATATTTTAAAACTTCATCAGAACTAGTGACCTTTAATACTTCTTCTAGAGTAGTTATTCCTTTTTCTAATTTAATTATTCCATCCTCTCTTAAAGTATGCATCCCCAATCTTCTGGCTCCTTTTTTTATTTCGCTTTCTGAGGCTGAAGTATTTATTAATTTTCTCATCTCTGGCAAAGCTTGCAAATATTCACACAGCGATATTCTGCCTTTATATCCCATATTTTGACAAAAAGAACATCCTTGAGCTTTATAAACTTCAACATCTTCACTAATTAAGTATTTTTTTCTTACACCAACAGATATTTCGGTTTTCTTTTTACACTTAGGGCAAAGTTTTCTCACCAATCTTTGGGTAAGAACTCCAACAAGCGTAGAAGAAAGCAAAAAAGGCTCTACCCCCATATTAATAAGTCGCGTAATTGATCCTGCACTAGTTGTGGTATGAAGAGTAGACAAAACCAAATGCCCAGTTAAAGCTGATTTTATGGCCATATCAGCAGTATCAGCATCTCTAATTTCACCAATCATTATTATATCAGGATCTTGTCGCAATATAGAACGTAAAGTAGTAGCAAAAGTTAAACCGATATCCGGCTTAATGCTTACTTGATTAATTCCTTTTAACTGATACTCTATTGGATCCTCCACAGTAACAATATTCTTTTCTGGGCTATAAATGTGACTTATTATTGAATATAAAGTTGTAGTCTTGCCTGCTCCAGTAGGCCCGCAAGTAAGAACCATACCATGGGCTTTTAAACTATCCTCTTTGATTTTTTTGGCTACATCCTCTTCAAACCCTAGAAGATCTAAATTTAAAAGAGCTGTAGTCTTATCCAAAACTCTAATTGCAACTTTTTCACCCATGCTTGAGGGCAAAATTGATACTCTAAAATCTACATTCTTACCTAAAATTTTACCTCTAAACCTACCTTCCTGAGGTAATCTATGTTCAGCGATATTCAAATTACAGATTACTTTTATCCGGGATATTACAAAAGGATGTATTTTTTTAGAAAATCTTTCTACCTCTTTTAAAACACCATCTATGCGCAATCTAATTCTACTTGCTTCTTCTAAAGGCTCTATTAATATGTCTGAAGTTTCCTCTTCAACCGCCATTTTAAGAAAATGATTTGTGAATTTTAATATCGGCGCATCTTCTATTGACCGAATAATCTCTTCTTGAGTAACTTCTTTCTTGCCTTCCTGTATATATTTTAAATTCTCAGCTTCTTGTCCTTCTATTATCTCTTCAATAGACTCTGTCGGTACTTGAGCATAGTAACTAGTTATAGCTTCTCTAATTTCCGAAAGTGTTGCTATGACTGGATTTATTTCACACTTAGTAATCTTTTTAATATCATCAATAACCAAAACATTTAAGGGATCACCCATGGCTAAAGTGAGAGTATTTCCGATTTTCCCTATTGGTAAAACATGGCAATTCCGAGCCATTTTTTCTGGGACCATATCTAAAATTTCTTCGGGAATATTCAAATTAAGAACTCTAATCGGTGGGATTGAAAGATAACCAGATAAAATGTCTACAAGTTGAGATTCTTTTAAATATCCTAATTTTACAAGCAACTCAACTAACGAACCTTCTCTTTTTTTATGAACCTCAAAAACTTTATCTAATTCTTTTTGGCTAATAGCTTTTTTTTCTATCAAATAATCTGTAAATTTTTTTCTTTTCATAAATCTTGATTAGACAAAAATCAATCTTACTTATCAAAAAACTTATTTATACACCCACGTATATCCGAAGGCGTACTTACAAATATCTGGATATCACACTGAGTCATATCTTCTAAATCTTCTATAGCTTGAATATTTAAAGGATTAGCCATGGCAACCGTAAGAGTATTACTTATTTTATCTATAGGAACTAAACAATAATGAGTAGCTACATTCTTAGGAATAATTTTTATAATATCTTGAGTTACCTCATAATTTTCTAAAGAAAGATAAGGATAACCAAACTGCAATGACAAACAATAAGCAATATCTTCTTCTTTTGCAAACCCCAGCTCTACGATTATTTCTCCAATAAGTCCTCCATCACGTTTCTGCTTTTCTAAAGCCTTTAGGAGCTGACTATTGCTTATAACACCCCTTTCCACTAAAATCTGCCCTAAAGGTTTATCTATTTGTTTATGAAATTTTGCCATTGCTTTCTATGTGTTGTTAGATTTTTGAACAAACTCCATAAGTTCTTGTGCAGTAACTCCATGGATAGGGCTTTCTGCTACAGAAAACTTTAGTTTAATTTCTGAGCCACATGTTTGGCTTAAGCTATTTTTTATCTTTTCACCAATTTCTTGAGATTGTCTTTTATTACTCTCAATAAGAATAGCACCTAATTTATTCGGTCCAGTTCTACCAGCAATATCAACTGGTCTTAAAACGCTTTTAAAAATCTTAGCTATTGTCTTAAGTAATTTTTCCGCTTCAATCATCCCATGTTCCTTTCTAAAATCATTATAATTTATTATTTCTAATTCAATAAACCCACAAGGCCTTTGATAAACAGTAGATCTTTTAATCTCTTCATCTAACCTTGTCTTTATCAACTTCTCATTATAAAGCCCTGTCAGATAATCTATAATCTCCAGTTTTTCAATCTTCTCTGAAAATCTTTCATGCTGCCAAATAAGAATAACATTTTGAGCAAACAAACCTAACATTTCTAAATCATCTTTGCTAAAAGAAAATTCATCTTCATTGTTGCCAACTCCAATCATCCCTATAATACGCCCCTTGTTATCAATTGGAGCAAAAGCAATATTTTTCATGCTTAATTCTTGAACCCAGTTAGAGAAATTTTTTGGCTTATTACGCTCATCTACCACAACTATATCTTTAATACGAGTAAATTCTTTGCTTCTCTTTTTAAAAAAACTATCAATTTTTGTCGAGTCTACACCTACCAAGGCTACTGTATCAAATTCATTCTTTATTTTATTTTCTAAAACACAAAAGCAAACCTCAGCTCGAATAAGATGCTTAAGGTTATTAACAATTAATTTGATTACTGACTCTGCTGGAGCTTCTTTAGAAAATAAATCATTAGCTTGTAAAATAGTGGAGAGAATAAGCACTGTCCGTGAAACTTCTTTATTTAAATCTTCAGTCATTTGAGTAAAGTCTCTTAACTGCTCAAACCCTTTCTTAACTTTATTTGAAAGAATACCGATCATATTCTCTAAACTTTGAACTTCATCGGGAATAATTGGAACGTTTTCTCCAATATCTTTAAGAGTTTTTCGAGACTGAGCATAGACTTTAGTTATAGATGCAAAAACTTCAAAGACAACCCACCATCCTAATAATACTACTATGCTTAAAATTACTTTTGTCCAAAAAGATATATAATAGCCAGAAAAATAGTAAAAAAGAATAATTATCGGCAATATGGAGACTAAAACTATAGCAACACAAATCCTTCTTTTTAAACTTAGATTAGATAAAAAAATTCTTATTTTCACCTTACCCTCCTTTATCCATTTAGGTTTATTTTTTTAACATAAATGTAATCACCCTTTATAACCTCTGTCAATTAACCAACATTGCAACACTGAGGCATAAATCCTAAATAAGATTATTCAAAAAACATTAAGGAGCAAGACTTTGTGAAATAGCTTTAAGCATCCTTAAACGTTTAATTTTTTTCTGCACCGCTTGATTACTCGGCTCTTCCTTCAAAGCACTTTCTGCTTCTTTAAGCCTTTTTTCAATATCTTTGATTTTTCCCTTTGTCTTTTGAGGATCTTCTTTTATTGCTTTTTCTAACTTAGCCCAAGTATTAAGAGATGTTTCGGATTTAATTTTTTTTATTTTATCTTCCAAAAGTTCATTCCACCCCTCTTGAGTAAGTGGATTTTCTTGCTCTTTAAATATAACCATACCATAATCTTCTGGTTTATCAGGAATTAGTTCGACACAAACCTTCTTTACCTTTACGTCCTTTTCTTCTACTTTTACCTTAGGGATATTTTTTTCTTGACTTTCTTTGCTCATAGACAATAACAAGATAACAATCAGACAAACTAATAAAATACTTAATATTCCTTTTTTCTTAATCATATCTCTCCTGCCAATCTGCTACTTCATTCGATATAATACCTGAAGTTGATCCTAAACGTCCAAAACCCGGTGGTAAATCTCCATTATAAGCTCGATCTGAATAATAAAATTTCTCATTAGTTATTATTTCTAATATACTTATATCTCCTTGAGCAATGATATTACCTGTAGTAGAGCCCCAATCTAAAATATCTACATAATGAGCATCTTCATGGGTATAAATTATACTCTCATGAGTATTTTGGAAAACTGAAACTTCACTAAAATCATTCCAAGAAACAGTACTCAAACGAGCATCCTCTTGAACTTGCAAAGGCTGGATATAATTAATTTCGCCAGTAGAAATAATTGTTAAATCTTCTCCATCTTGCCAAGTGGTATCAAAAAAAATATTTACACCACCTTGACCGGGATTCTCACCCTCAACAAAAATTACCTTCTTGCCAATAAGAGCTGAATTAGGGAATATATTCACGGTTCCATTTGTTTGTAAATAAACTACTTCTTCTGGTGTATAATCAGCCACTGTTTCCTGACCCATAACAACAAAATCATTAAATTCATCAGCTGTTCCACTCTGATCATAATCAGCTATTGGCATAGAAGTTAAATTTGGATCTACGCCTTCTGCTTTATCTTCAAACCAAGCAGAAGTAAAGACCCCCGACTGAGCAAACTCTCCTGAAATGCGGGTATTACCAAAAACGCTTATGCTGCCAATAAACCCATTTAAGCTTATATCATCACCAGCAGACATAGTATTTTTAAATGGATAAGAATCAAAAGCAAGTGTAAAACTTAAAGCTTGAGTAGCTGAACCTGATCTAGCTTCTCCTCTAATTTCAACACCTCCAGACGATACACCTCTTATAACCCTATAGTCTCCACTCGCTAAAGATGCCCAATCTTCGCCATTATAAGCAGAATTATTCATTAACTCGCTATATCCTTTAGCTGCTGCTGCTTCAGCCAACCAAAAAGCTTTTATAGAATCAACATACCGACTAGCTAGATTACGTTCCTGAATACTACGAATAGTAAAAGCAATGCCAGTTATACTAAGGAATACGGTTATAATAATAGCTGTTATTAAAGCCACTGCTTTCTTTTTTTTAATCATTTCTCACCTTTGCTTTTGTTCCTAAAGAAAAATCTAAAGATCGTCCTCGAGAATCTTTATTGGCTTGAAGTTTAACTTCTACGATATCATAGGTAGCATTGCAACTGCAGTTTCCATCCCCATGGACACAACAAAAGTATACCCGATCAATATCACTAGCTAAAATTCTTTGGCCACTAGATGAATCTTGACGAATGATCTGCTTAGTAACGCTATCATGAAAAAACAAAACATTATTTTTGGTAGGCGTATTAAAAGTAATCTGGTTACAGTTATCTGGAGATAAAAGACTATCACACCCTACAGCCATAGAAATGCTAGCAAGGCTAGCCTCGTAATCGGTGAGTCAATGGGGGTGTAGCAAGACGATCGAAGGATTTTTCCCTTCGATTTATTTTTTTGCTTGACAGTATCAGTTATGTATTGTATAATATTGATACAATGAAACATAAGCAGAAA
>JAVCBZ010000042.1 GCA_030765735.1 Candidatus Susulua stagnicola
ACTAGGAATATCTTCTTTAGACACATACTCAGGATTGGCTGCTGCCACTTGCATAGCCATATCTTTAACAAATTTTTTAAACACATCTGTTCGAGCAACAAAGTCTGTTTCACAATTTACTTCAACCAAAGCAGCAAGATTACCTCCAAAGTGAACATAAGAATCTATACTCCCCTGTCCAGTTGTTCGTGAACCCTTTTTCTCTAACATTTGTATTCCTTTACTCTTTAATATTTTCAAAGCTCCATCAAAGTTTCCCTTAGATTCGCTTAAAGCTTCTTTACAGTCATTAATCCCCAAAGAAGTTAACTCTCTTAATTTTTTAATATCTGACAAACCCATGTCCAGTCCTCCCTGCCTGCCAGCAGGCAGGCTTTTCCTAAAAAGCTATTTACTCTATGTACTTTTTTCAATATTTTCTTCTGTAGCCTTTTTCTCTATCTTGACTTCAGAAGAAGAATCCTTTTCTGCCTCTTCTGCTGATGCAGTTTCATCTTTTTCCTTGCTATCTAAAGCTTCCTTAAGCCCCTGGTTAATTGCTTCAATCAGACAAGAAGTTATATATTTTACTGACTTTATAGAGTCATCATTCCCTGGTATGGGATAATCAATAATGTCAGGGTTAGCATCAGTGTCAATTAAAGCAATAACAGGTATGCCTAATTTATTTACTTCTCTTACACAAGCAACTTCTTTTTTAGGGTCAACCACAAAAACACAACCAGGAAGACCTTTTAAAGAAGTAACTCCACTATAGCTTCTCTCCATTCTCTCTATCTCACGATTTATTTTTACAACTTCCTTTTTTACCATTATATCAAAGCCACCAGTCTCTCGTTTCTTTAAAAACTCTAAATACTTATCAACTCGCCTTCTAACAGTAGAAAAGTTAGTAAGCAAACCACCTACCCATCTTTCTGATACATAAGGCATACTACATGAAGAAGCAAATTCTTTCACTATGCCTCGTAATTGCTTCTTAGTAGATACAAAAAGAATTTTCTCTCCATCTTTTGCTTTTTGTTTTGCAAACTCTTTAGCTTCTTCCAACTTTTGAGCTGTTTTCTCTAAATCAATAATATAAACATTTTTCTTTTTTCCAAAAATAAATCTCTTCATTTTAGGATTCCAATGTTTACTTAAATGTCCAAAATGAACTCCATTTTCTAATAATTCTTTAATAATTTCCGGTAACGCCATTTTCTCTCTTGCCTCCTTTTAACTCAATTATTCAAATAAACCTAAACAATTTTATTCTAAACTTAATTATAAGATGAAAACCATCTATCCCTTAATAAGTTTAACACTATAGAAAATATCAAAAATTAACGCAGACAAAGAACTCCCTATAGAACCCTTTTTTAATCTGGCTAGCTCCACTCTCAAATTCAAAGTATATCATATTTCCTAATATTTTCAACCACTTCTTTACATACTAAACTGCAAGTCATAAAGCTTCTTATATAAGCTATCTGCCTCAATAAGAGTTTTATGAGTTCCAATCTCAACAATTTTGCCTTTATCAAAGACTACAACCTTATCTGCCTTTTGAACAGTAGAAAGACGATGAGCAATAATAAAAGATGTTTTCCCTTCCATAAGCATATAAAGCGCTTCTTTTATTAAGTTTTCTGACACTGAGTCAAGGTGACTAGTTGCTTCATCTAAGATTAAAATAGGTGAATTCTTTAAGATTGCTCTAGCGATTGCAATTCTTTGTTTTTCTCCTCCTGATAGTCGAAATCCTCTATCTCCAGCCACAGCATCAAATTTATTAGGAATATTCATAATAAAATCGTAAGCATGAGCTTTTTTGGCAGCTTCGATAATCTCTGCCTCAGAAGCCTTATCTTTACCATAAGCAATATTATCTCTTATTGTAGAGTTAAAAAGAATTATATCTTGAGACACTACAGCTACAAGTGAACGTAAATCCTTTATTTTAAAATCTTTGATATTTATACCATCAATACAAATTGACCCTTTTTGAGGATCATAGAAACGAGGGATTAAACTAACTAAAGTAGATTTACCTGCTCCAGAATGGCCAACTAAAGCAACTACTTCACCTTTTTTTGCTTCTAAGTTAATTTTGCCTAAATTAAAGTCATCATCATTATATTTAAATTCTACATCATTAAAAATAATTCCTTGATTTAAGGATTTTATCTCTCTTGGACTATCCTTTTCTTTTACCGTTGGGTCTTCTTCAAGAATATCATAAATTCTTGCTGAAGCTGTTAAGGCTTGCTGATTTATAGCATAAACATTAGAAAGTGTCTTAAAAGGTTTAATCATTGACATTAAAAAAGCTAGGAAAGCTCCAATAACGCCAAAGGAAAGTCTTCCTGATATTACTTCATTACCAACAATCCAAAGAATTGTTACTGCACCTAATACACCAACAAGCTCAGTAAAAGGTGACAATACCAGCATTCTCTTTGCACTCTTTAAAGTGAATTTATAATAATCCTGATTAATTTTCTTGAATCTATCAAGTTCATAATCTTCACGGCAAAAAGACTTTACAACCTGAGCACCTTGAATAGTTTCAGCCATTAGTGAATTCAAATCAGCTATCTTTTTTTGCACTTCTAGTGAGAATCTTTTTATTTTCTTACCAATTTTTATCACTGGAAACATTATGCAAGGTAAAATAACAAAAGCGACCAAAGGCAACTGCCAAGAAATCTTAAATCCAATATAAAAAGCACAAATAGCAAAAAAGACTGCTTTCATTGACTCATAAATAAGATCTTTAAGTGCAGAGGAGATTGCATTAGTAATGATTGACACATCATTGGTAACCCTAGCCATAAGCTCGCCAGCCTTCTTCCGTCCATAAAATTCCATAGATAAGTCCTGAAATTTAGAATAAAGTCTATTCCGCACATCTCGGACTACGCCTTGACCGATGATACTCATTAAAAAATTTTGTAAAAAAGTAAATATTCCTTTCAATAAAAAGAGTACGGGTACAAAAATAACAATAAATTTTAGGAAAACTAAAGGCTCAATACCATTAAGCTTATTAATGAATTCGGTTAAAAAAATTGGCAATTTTCCAGGAATGACTATCGGTTTATTGGTAAGTATCCTATCAGACAAAGGAATTATCATCCCCAGACTAACTCCTTCAAAAATAGTAGATATACCCATACAAAGTCCAGCCAAGGCTAGAGTTCCTCTATACGATTTAGCGAATTTAAGTAGCTTGAAGTATTCTTTTAAGTAGTTTTTCACGGCTTTAAGTTTAGAGAATTCTATCACATCAATTGACTTTTCACAAGGGATTTGATAGTATATTAAACATGTAAAAGTAGAAATAGTCGGGTTAGGAAAACTAGGCAGCATTCATTTACGTATCTATAAAGAGTTCAAGGGGATAGAAAAAATAATAAAAAAATAAAATGAAAAAAATAGTTATTATTGCTGGAGATAAGTCAGGTGACCTTTACGGTGGCCTTTTAAGCGAACAACTAAAGAATAAATTTACAAATCTTGAAATTTATTCTTTTGGTGGAGACCACATGGCTAAACATTCTAAACAAATTGTTAATCTTCTCTCCCACTCAGTATGTGGCTTAGTTGAAGTCCTTTGGTCTTTAAAAAAAATTCTTAAAATATTTAAAAAAATTAAAGAAACTATCCTTGATCTTAAGCCAGATTTAATAATTTTAATAGATTTTCCTGATTTTAATTTAAAATTAGCTAAAGAGCTTAATAAAAAATTTCCTATAATCTATTATGTTAGTCCTCAAATCTGGGCTTGGAGAAAGAGCCGAATAAAAAACATAAAAAAATACATTGATAAAATGGTAGTACTCTTTGAATTTGAAAAAACTTTCTACAAAAATGAAAATATGGATGTTTTGTATTTCGGTCATCCACTTTTAGAAATAATTAAAAAAGAAAATACCGAATCAAAAAAGGTAATTTCATTCTTACCTGGTTCAAGAAAAAATGAGATAGATAAACATCTTCCAATAATGATTAAAACCAAAAAAATTATTGAAAAAGAATTAGATGGCTATCAATTCAGGATAATAAGACCTCCAAATTTAGAAAAATCAATTTATGAAAAATTTTCACCCAATATCGATATAGTTGACCACTCTTACAAAGCAATTAAAGAATCACGTTTTATTATCTCCTGCTCTGGCACTGCTACAGTTGAGTTAGCCATACTAGGAGTACCCTACCTAATAATATATAAACTTAATTTTTTAAGTTGGTATATTTTAAAGAGACTGGTAAAGCTTGATTTTGTTGGCATGGTTAATATACTTGCTGGTAAAAAAATTGTTGAAGAGTTACTTCAAAAACAAGCTACTCCTAAAAGAATAGCTTCATTAACTTTAGAATATTTAAAAAATGATAAAAAATATTCCGAGCTAAAGGAAAAATTAGAAAATATCACCAGCATGCTTTATCCCGATAATGCAACTGAAAAATTCACTAATTTTATTGGTGATTATCTAAAACTGACTTAAAAAAAGCTCTACTGCTAATTAATCTTAGAAGTTTTCTTTTTCTTAATAAAATTATAAACACTTAGAATCGCTGCTGGGGTAATACCACTTATTTTTAAAGCCTGCCCTAAAGACCTTGGTTTGAATTTAGTTAATTTTTCAATAACTTCACCAGACAAAGAAGGAACTTTGCTGTAATTAACGTTAGGTATTTTTATTTTATCTAAATTTTTTAATTCTTTTTGCCAAACTAATTCTCTACGCAAGAAACCTTCATATTTTGCTTGAATTTCAATTTCCCAACGCACTCCTAAATTTTTAACTTTTTCTTTAATCTGTTTTTCAATATCCTCAAAAGTAATTCCTGGTCGTTTCAATAAGTCAAATAAAGAAACACTTTTTCCTCCTACAACGCTCTTTTTATTTTTAATATTCTTTATTATTCTATCAATATTATTCCTCTTATCGATAACTTTAAGATAGTCATTCTCAACTAATAAACCTAACTTTCGACCGTAAGGAGCTAATCTTAAATCAGCATTACTTTCTCTCAAAGTTAACCGAAATTCACTACGAGAAGTAAACATCCGATAAGGCTCATCAGTCCCTTTAGTAGTCAAATCATCAATTAAAACCCCAATATAAGCTTGGTCTCTTCTTACAATAAAAGGCTTACTTTTTTTAATCTGTAATACAGCGTTTATGCCAGCAATTACCCCTTGAGCTGCCGCTTCTTCATAGCCGGTAGTCCCATTAACTTGACCAGCAAAATAAAGTCCTTTAATCTTTTTAACCTCAAGTGTTGGATAAAGTTGACGCGAGTCAATTACACCATGCTCTATGCCATAACCTGGAGATAAAATTACTGCCTTCTCTAACCCTTCTATACTATGAATAAATTTCTTTTGAATATCTAGTGGTAAAGAAGTTGAGATACCATTAGGATAAACCTTTAATGAATCTCTTCCTTCAGGTTCAATAAAAACATGATGTCTATTGCGCTCGGGAAATTTTACTATTTTATCTTCTAGAGAAGGACAATATCGCACTCCCTTTGAAGTTATTTTTCCAGTATAAAGAGGTGAATATTTTAAATTATCTCTAATTATTTTGTGAGTTTTCTTATTAGTATAAGTTATAAAACAACTTAAACTATCCCGAGATATTTTTTTATTCAAAAAAGAAAAAGGTAAAACATTATCTTCAGACTTTTGTTCTTCCATCTTTGAGTAATCAATCGATCGATTATCTAGGCGAGCACAGGTACCGGTTTTAAAATGTTTGAATTTAATGCCTTGTTTTTTTAAACTTTTAAATAGCTCATCACTCGATTCTTCATTTAACCTTCCCCCAGAGTAACTATTCATACCAATATGAATCTTACTCTTTAGAAAGGTTCCAGCACAAATAATTACGCTCTTGCCTTGAAAAGTTTCTCCCTTATCAGTTTTGATTCCATATACTTTTTGATTTTTTATTAATACTTCTTCAACCTTAGCCTGATAAATATCAATATTCTTATTTTTTTCTAAAAATCTCCGCGCAACTTTAGGATAGGAAAGCATATCTACCTGAGCCCGAGTAGACCAAACAGCTTTTCCTTTGCTTCTATTTAAAACTCTATAGCCTAAGGCACATTTATCAGTTATTTTACCAATTAATCCACCTAAGGCATCAACTTCTCTAACTAAATTCCCTTTAGATACTCCTCCAACTGCTGGATTACAAGATAATTTCCCTATAGAATTAATATCTATAATTAACAAAAGCACAGAGCTTCCCAATTTAGCCGCAGCATTACTAGCTTCAATCCCAGCATGCCCAACACCCACAACAATACAATCATATTTCTTCATAGTTTTGTTAGATATTTTTATCTTATCACAACACCGCTGTAGGGGCGAGGTCTGCCTCGCACTCTAATCTATAATTTTTAATATTATTTTTATCCAATTCCCAATTTTCCGGATTATTTATAATATATTCCCGGGTATTGTACAGAGAGAGATTACTGGTGCGAATAATTTGTTCATGGAATGACCGCTGCCATTTAAATGAAATATTATTCAATTTATTGATTTGTCGCGAAACGCTGGATTTATATGAACCTATGATTACGGATATATAATTTGTATTTTTGTATTTGGTAAAGGGCTGGGCAGGCCCAGCCCCTACAACGGTGTTTATTATCCCATGAATATGGTTGGGCATAATGACAAATTCGTCTAATTTAATATGTTTATGATGATTGGGTAAGTCTAACCAGGCACCTTTTGCAATCTTTCCGCATTGATTTAATACCATTTTATTGTTTTCGATTTTACCAAAAATTTCCTGATAATTATATGTGCAGATTGTGATGTGATAATACCCTTGGCTTGGATAATCACACTGTTTCAATCGTATTGGTTTGCGGGGTTTAAATGTATTTATCATTTATTTTATCATTTGAGTCTAACACCTAATACACCAACTCCGCTTCCCCTGATATTTCCAAGCAAACAGAAATCCTGTTTAGACCAAGCGCTAAAACAGTCAATTAAAACAGTAATAGTAAGGTGTGCCCTTGCAGACGTCCTACTTTACCCCCAAAATAAGACGTCTGTTGATCGCACAACACAAGACAAAACACTAGCATCTAGTATCAAGAATCTAGAATCCCTCTACTGCTGCTTTAGCCTAAACCCAAACAACACCATGATGAAGTAATAGATAAAGTGTTTAAAATTATTAATAGATAAAGTCTTACTTTTTCTTAGTCTGCTTAGCCACAGAATCAATTGCTTTCTTGATAACTTCAGGATCACCCAAATAATAATGCTTAATTGGTTTTAAGCTATCATCTAATTCATAAACAAGAGGTATTCCAGTTGGTATATTAAGCTTAACTATCTCCTCGTCACTAACTCCATCTAAGTATTTAACTAAAGCTCTTAAGCTATTGCCATGAGCAGCAATAATTACCTTCTTACCCTCACCTAAGGTAGGAACAATAGTTTGATGCCAATAGACTAAAAATCTATCTACAGTATCTTTTAAACACTCAGTTAAAGGCAATTCCTGAGGAGTTAAGCTTTTATAACGAGGGTCATTACCAGGAAAACGCTGATCATCTTTTTCTAAGGCTGGAGGTTGAACATCATAACTTCTTCTCCAAA
>JAVCBZ010000083.1 GCA_030765735.1 Candidatus Susulua stagnicola
AAGCAAAACATGCGT
Source organism: Candidatus Susulua stagnicola (assembly GCA_030765735.1). Classification (GTDB taxonomy): domain Bacteria; phylum Omnitrophota; class Gorgyraeia; order Duberdicusellales; family 4484-171; genus Susulua; species Susulua stagnicola. The sequence goes on from JAVCBZ010000083.1 coordinate 16, forward strand.
TTCAGGTGGTATTTGACATGGAATATATTTCTAAGGATTGTTTCAAACATACCGCACCTATTATTGTGCCTGCCCGGACATTTTTAACTCAGTTGGTATAAAAGAAATAAAGGGGTCAACTCCCTTTAGGGGGGGGTAGATGTCGGATGTCAGAAGTCGGAGATCGGAAGGTCCTCAAAGCTATAATAAATTCCATAGTAAAAGCCGAAGATTTTTCCATAGTGTAAATTAACAGGAAAAACATCTTTTAATGATATAAAATAATAATCATTAGGAGGTGCAAAATGTTAGGAGTAGCAATGTATACAACTATAAAAACACTCATGGGAAAAGGGCTAAATAAAAGCCAGATAGCGAAAGCGACAGGACACGATTGGAAAACAGTATCTAAAATAATAGGGTTAATTAAGTCAGGACAAGAAATTCCTGATAAAAAACCACATCCAAGAATATTGGATTCTCACAAAGAGATAATTTTAGAACTAATGGAACAAGATTTAAGTGGGATAAGAATTCACGAAAAACTTAAAGAAACAGGATTAAAAATAGGGTATTCAACAGTAAAAAATTATTTATCAGGCATAAAAAAAAGAGAAAACATATTTATAAGAATACATACCCCGCCTGGAAAAGAAGCTCAGGTTGATTTTGGGTATATTGGATTAACGCCGGATGAGACAGGGAAAAAACGTAAAACATGGGTATTTAATATGAAACTCAGCTATAGCCGCTATGATTACTATGAAAAAGTCTATAATCAAAAAGTAGAAACATTTATTCAATGCCATATTAATGCTTTTAATTATTTTAAAGGCGTACCGGAAACAGTAAGAATAGATAATTTAAAAGCGGCTATTTTAAAAGCTAACTTTTATGAACCTGTTTACCAGCATTTATATAAAAGTTTTTCTAACCATTATGGGTTTAACATTATCCCCTGCCGTATATACCGGCCAAATGATAAAGGGAAAGTAGAATCCGGGATAAAGTACGTAAAGAATAATTTTTTTGCTGGAAGGAAATTCAAGAGTTCAAATGATTTAGATTATCAATTAAAAAAATGGCAAGAACGAGTATGTAATAGCCGCGTACACGGAACAACGCGAAAAATACCTTTCGAAATTTTTGAAAAAGAAGAAAAAACAAAACTTATACCTACCCCGAGAGAAGAATTCAAAATGCTTAAAACCGGCAGCAGAAAAGTCTATCATGACTGTCATATCTACGTAGACTACAATTATTATTCCGTACCTTTTGAATATGTAGGCAAAATAGTGGATATAGAAATAAGTAAATCATTGTTAAAAGTTTATTTTAATAGTAAAGGAATAACCATACACAAAAGGATTATAGGCAAAGGATATTTTTCGACAATAGACAGCCATTACCCGAAATATAAACTTTATTCTAATACGGAATATCAGGAAAAATATCAGGCAAAAATGGCACGAATTGGCGAATACGCGCAGCAGATATTCCTTTTTATAATAAACAAAAATCCTCGTGCTTGGACAAGACCGATACAAGGCATACTATCGTTAATAAAAACATATCCAAACGAAATAGTTAATCTAGCCTGCAAGAGAGCGTTAGCTTTTGACGCGTGCCAATATCAAACCATAAAAAACATATGCTCAAATGGCAGCTATGCTTTACCAGTAGAATTCAATTTTGAAAAGGAGCGTGATTATGAATATGTTAAAAACTAGATTAAAAATGTTTAAACTATCGGGAATATATAACTGTATTGAAGACCGGCTTAACTTTGCCAAAGAAAAATCATTAGCTTATACAGAATTTTTAGAAATACTTTTAGAAGACGAGCATAATAACCGCCGAGATAACAGCTATAAAAAAAGATACAGCAAGGCTAAATTACCCGCGTATAAAACGATTGAAGACTTTAACTTTAATTTTCAGCCGTCGATAGACAAAAAAGTTATTAATGACTGTATAACTTGTAATTTTATTAAGGAAAAACAAAACATCGTGTTTATAGGTTCGCCGGGTACAGGAAAAACACATTTATCTATTGCAGTAGGAATAAAAGCGTTAATGAAAGGATACAAGGTTTTATTTACCTCTGTATCAGAAATGCTACAAACATTAAACTCATCTAAAGCAGATAACAGCTATTACCAAAAGGTTGAATTTTATTTAAAGCCGGACTTATTGATTATGGACGAGTTGGGTTTTAAGAAACTGCCTAGTTACAGTGCTGATGATTTTTTTGAGATTATCTCTAAAAGATATGAGAAAGGATCACTTATTATAACGACAAATAAACCTTTTGAAAGCTGGACGGATATCTTTACGGATAATACCTTGGCTGCGGCAATATTAGACAGGATAGTACATTATTCTACTGTTATCGCCATAAAAGGTCAAAGCTATAGAGCTAAAAATATGAAAAAAGGAGGTGGTGATTAGACTATTTTTTTGGGTTTTAACTATGGAAAAATGTCTGGCGGTAGCTATGGAATTTTATTTGACTTTGAGGAGGTGGAGAAAAAATAGGATGAATGGATGAATTGGATGAATGGATGAATGGATGAATTGGATGATTAGGATGGATGGATGATTAGGATGGTTGGATGATTAGGGGGTTGGATTAAGGCGCGATTGGGATATTGCGTCTTTTTTGTTATCTATAAGTGTTATTCTCGTGCGAAGTGCTTGGAGGTGATGTTTTTATAAAATATACCTTGTATTATAGCCAAATTTGTTATATTATATCCTTGTATATTGACCATATGTAGAAAGGGTTTGGAATGAAAAGAGACTTAGAAAAAGATTTATTTAGTTGGAAAGAGCGTAAAGACAGGTTGCCTTTATTGTTGAGAGGAGCGCGACAAATAGGTAAAAGTTATATTGTGGAAGAGTTTGGGAAAAGGGCATTCAAAAATATCGTTATCGTTAATTTTGAATTTAGGCCTGAACTCAAACAGTGTTTTACTACGCTTGATCCTGTTGAGATTATTAATAAGCTGCAGCTTCTTATGGGGGAAGCCATAGAAGCAGAGAAGACATTGCTTTTTCTTGACGAGATACAAGAATGTCCCAACGCGATAATGGCCCTGCGGTATTTCAAAGAAAAGCATGATCGGCTTGCAGTTATTGGTGCGGGCTCACTGATGGAATTTGCCCTGAGCAGTTCAGATTTTAGAATGCCGGTAGGAAGGGTTCAATTTATATATCTTGAACCTTTATCATTTGGCGAATTTTTAACGGCGTCCGGGAATGAACAGTTGCGTCATTATCTGGGGGAGATACGATTAAATGGCGTAATCGATGGAGTAGTACATCAGAAACTGATGGGCCTATTACGGATATACCTTATTGTGGGAGGTATGCCGGCTGTGGTTAATGAGTATTTCGAAAGCAGAGATCTTTTAAATTGTCAGAGAATCCAAAATTCCCTGCTTCAAACATATCGAAGTGATTTTGGAAAATACGCTAAATCTTCTGCACACAAGTATTTGCAAAAGGTATTATATGAAGCTCCGCGGCTTGTTGGCAGTCGCCTTAAGTATTCAAATATTGATTCTGATAGCAAATCACGGGATATAAAACAGGCGCTTAACCTTTTAGAATTAGCAGGCATTATTTATCCGGTATATGCTACTGCCGCTTCAGGGCTTCCTTTGGGAGCGCAGATTAATGAGAAGAAATTCAAATTGAATTTTCTTGATGTAGGTTTAATGCAGAATGCCTGCGGATTGCAAGCAGAACTTACCTTAATTAATGATTTTGTTCAGATTAATTCAGGCGCAGTAGCGGAACAATTTATTGGCCAGGAATTAAGGGCCTATTCTGATAGTTATTTAGAGCGTGGCCTCTTTTTCTGGGCGCGGGATAAAAAAAACAGCTCAGCTGAAGTTGATTTTGTTACGGCGGTAGATTTTCGGGTATTTCCGTTAGAGGTAAAAGCAGGAAAAACTGGCACACTCAAATCATTAAAACTGTTTATTAAAGAAAAGAAATCATTGTTTGGTGTACGTTTTTCGCAAGAGAAATTATCTTTGTATGATAACGTATTAACGCTACCGCTCTATATGGCAGAACAAATGAAAAGATTGGTGTTGGAAGCAGGGAATTTGTAAAAATCAAAACCTGTTTGGCTGGAATACGTCGTTTATCCCGGAAGAGAGGATCAGTGAAATGGGCAAATACTATAGGTTATGATGAAACGGATTTTTGACTTAATTGCTGCGGTTTTGCTATTGATTTTTCTAAGTGTTCCTTTAGCTATAATCGCGATGGCAGTTAAACTAATTTCACCAGGGCCTGTTTTGTATTGGTCAGATAGAGTTGGAATCAATAATAGCATATTTAGGATGCCTAAATTTCGGACTATGCGTATTGATACTCCTGCTGTTGCGACTCATCTTATGAAAAATCCTGGCAAGTATCTTACCTTAATAGGCCTTTTTTTACGTAAATTTAGCTTGGATGAATTACCGCAGATTTATAGTATTTTGAAGGGGGATATGAGCTTTGTTGGGCCACGGCCGGCGCTATACAACCAGGATGATTTGATTAAATTAAGAATCGA
>JAVCBZ010000010.1 GCA_030765735.1 Candidatus Susulua stagnicola
CACTGCCAATTCCTAAAGGATCATCAAAATCTGAATCAGGAAGATTAGGTAAATCAATACCACATTCTTTAATCATACTTGCTAATTCTCGAGTAGTTAAGGCATAATCAACATCCTTAAACCCTGAGTCTTTCATTTCCGGACGTTCACATTCAAATTTCTTTGCTGAACAAGGCATCAAAGAAACACTAACGATATCCTTAGGACCAATATTATTACGCTTTGCATACCAAGTTTTAACTATTGTGCCAAACATCTGCTGAGGAGATTTACAGGTAGAAACATGATCAAGCTTATCAGGATAAAAATGTTCTATATACTTAACCCAACCAGGAGAGCAAGAAGTAATCTGTGGTAATTTGATGTCCTTATTTTTATCTACTAAAGCTTTTTTAAGCCGCAGGAGCAACTCCGTGCTCTCTTCCATAATAGTCAAATCGGCAGTAAAATTTGTATCAAAAACCTTATTAAAGCCTATCCTCTTAATAGCTGTATTAAGTTTCTTAGTAACGCTTGTTCCTGCCGGAAGGCCAAATTCCTCTCCAATTGCTGCCCGAGGACTAGGAGCAGTTTGAATAATTACATGCTTTGTAAGATCGTCAATTGCATCCCAAACATCTTGAGCCGGATCTTTAGCCTTTAAGGCGCCGGTAGGACATCTATTTATGCACTGTCCACAGTTAATACAAACAACATCATTAAGTGATTTATCTAGATAAGTTTCAATTTTAGTTTTAGCGCCTCTGTTTATTGCCTCAAGAACACCTACTTCCTGAAGATCAATACAAGTCCTCACGCAACGCCGACATAACACACATTTATTCATATCACGTATAACTGAATAGCTAGATTCATCTTTTTTATATCTTGGACTTTCAAGGTGTCCAAATTTATAAGTTGTTATACCATAATCTTTTGCTAACGATTGCAACTCACAGTTATTATTTCTGGCACATGAATAACATTCTCCGTAATGGTTTTTTAATAAAAGATGAATTATATTTTGCCGTGCGCGCCTTACGCGAGAAGAATAAGTTTTTACGTTTATCGAATTAAAAATAGGGTAAGAACATGAAGCTTGAAGAGTGCGTTCTCCTTCTACATCTACCACGCATACTCTACAAACGCCTGCAAGGCATAAATCATCATGCTGACAAAGAGTAGGTATTTTTATATTCACCTTTTTGGCTGCTTCTAAAATAGTCGTACCTATAGGCACCCTAACTTCTATATCATCAATTTTAACCGTTATGTTAGCACCAATAACGCCTTTTTTAACTTTTCCTATTTCCTGTCGCCTCTGGCTTATCGGAGCTCTTGATGTATCTTGGGCAAAAGTTTTTTTCTTAGCCATTAAATGTTTTCTCCTTTATTTGATGTTTTGATATTTTGTATTCCTTCTTGAAATTATTGATTATTGACATAAAAGGTTTCGGACTTGACTGCCCTAAACCGCACTTTGAAGCAAGCTGCATAGTCTCTGCCAATGATAACAAATCATCCAGATATTTTTGGGAGCATTCCCCTTTTCGTATAATCTCTAATCCTTCCAGTAAAACAGGAATACCTTCTCGACAAGGAGTACACTGACCACAAGATTCATCTTTGAAAAATGTTAAAAAGTTATTCGCTACTTCAAGCATATTGCGATTTTGGCCAAAAACAATAATTGCCCCTCCGGTTGAGAAATCCTCAAAACATATCTTCCTATTAAAGCCTGTTTTAGGTATACATTCTCCTGAGGCACCTGCAGATACTGCTTTTACTGCCTCAGCCTGAGCAATTTTAAGTAAACTGTTAATTGTAGTTCCAAATTCTATTTCATATACTCCGGGTTTTTTACAATCACCTGATACACTTATCAATTTACTGCCTGCTGACTTTTTTGTTCCGATAGATTTAAACCATTCTGAACCCTTTTTAATTATATGAGGAATATTAACAAACGTTTCTACATTATTCAATACTGTAGGGCATCCGTTATAACCCGTATTAACCGGAAAAGGCGGCTTATTTCTCGGTTCACCACGATTGCCCTCAAGAGATTCTATAAGCCCTGTTTCTTCACCACAAACATAAGCTCCTAAACCTAACCTTATTTCTATATTAAAATTAAAACCTTTTCTGCTCATTATGTCTTTTCCTAATGCATTATCTTTCTTCATATCATTTAAGATATCATCGAGCAAAGGTACAAAAGATTTATACTCACCTCTTAAATACAAAAATCCTTTATCTGCCCCAACTGCAAAAGCAGCTATAACCATACCCTCGAACATAAGCTTAGAATATTCTGTTAATATAAGCCTATCTTTAAATGTTCCTGGTTCTCCTTCATCGGCATTACAAACCACATATTTTCTATCTGATTGTGCAGCCGCAACAAGATTCCATTTCACTCCCGTAGGAAACCCTGCTCCACCACGACCCTTAAGGGTAGAATCTCTTATCTCACCAAGTACGCCAACCCTATTTATCTTAAAGGCCTGCTTAATACCAGCATATTCTTGTATATCGCTAAAAATAACTAAGCTTTTCTTATCTTTCTGCATATTACTCTCCTAGTTGTCTTTAATTATTTAATTTCTTTAATTATATCCTTAACCTTCTTCGGTGTAATATTCCCAATCAATATTCCATCTATTAGGGCAGCTGGGGCTTTATCACACATTCCTATGCAACCAGTCTCTTCAAGCGTAAATTTATTATCCTTAGTCTTCTCGCCCATTTTTATACCTAAGACTTTTTCAAATTCTTTTTCGACTTTTTTGCTACCAGCCATTATATTAGGCATACAGTTGCTTATACGTATAATATGTTTTCCCTTCTTCTTAGTTGTTAAGAAAGAATAAAATGTAATGACGGAATAAACTTCAACCGGATGTATATCCAACCTATCAGCAACAGTTTGCATATCATTATCTGGTATATAGCCTTTTTTATCTTGTATATCTTGCAAAAGAGGTAGAAGCTGCGAACGTGTATCATCGCAGATTAAAACTTCTTTTCCATCTTTGGTTATCCTTTTACTCACAGCACATTGCTTCGCCATACCTTCCTGCCCCCTATTTATTTTTTATTAATTTGTCTACCTTATTAATAAGCTGTTGCGGACTTATTGGTTTTTCAAGAAAATCCGTACAAGGTAATACTTCGCTACATTTACCATATTCGTAGCCGGTAACTTTACTTACACCACTTAACATTACTATCGGGGTTTTTATACCCTTCTTCTTAAGCCTTGCCGCTAAAGCGATACCATCATCAGCCTCTTCCATCATTATATCCAGAAAAATTAAATCAAAATTTTCATTGGAAATATCTTTTTCGGCGGCCTTAACATCATAGACTAAAAAAACATCATGCCCTTTTAACTCAAGCACAACTTTGCTTGCTGCCAAAAATTCCTTATCATCATCTACCATCAAAATTCTTGACATTATTACCTCCTGTTAAATTACTCATTGGCTATATTTACAAATATAAACATAATACCTTCTCGTTTTTTGTCTGTCAAAAGAAACTTTAGGATAATTTGAAAATTTATTCCGTAAGTAATGTTATTGCTCTATCTGCTACTTCCTGAGGAGTAATCTTGCGAAGACAAAGAAAATCTTTTACACAATTATGAGCTAAACATTTAATACAACCAGCATCTTTATGGAAACAAAAACTCTTTTTCCCTTTTGGCCCCCATCGTAATGGTGAAAGACCATGGTCATTTCTACCAAAAATAGAAATTACCGGAGTATTAAAACTATCTGCAATGTGCACTGGACCAGAATCATTAGAAATAAAAAGAGCTGCTTGCTTAAGCAAAACTCCTAATTCTGGAACATTCAAGCTTCCCCGTAAATCAATGACTCCGGTTTGACCAACTAATTCCTCTCCAAACTTTCTTTCTTCTTGTGAAGTTATTATAATTATCTTAAAACCTAACTTTTCCCTTAACAATTTAATCACCATTTGAAAGTTTTTCTGTGGCCAGCGTTTAGAAGCACAGGAGGCTGAAGGATGTATAACAATAAATTTATCGTCCTCCTCTACTCCTTTGCTTTTTAACAATTGTTCTACCCTTGTTCTAGCTTCAGGAATAATTGGAAAGTATGTGTCCTTATTCTTAATCAGTATGTTTGCCTCTCTTAAAAGGTCTAAAGTATATTCTAGCTCATGTTTCTTACCTTCTTGTTTTAAATGCTTAATTCTTTTAGTAAGCAATATGCCCATTTTTCTATCCCAGCCTATTCTCTCAGGAATTCCAGCCAAAAAAGTAATTAAATGAGTTCTATTTGTAGGATGCAAAATAAATACAAGATCAAACTTCTTCTTTCGTAAATAAAAAGCAAAGATAATTGACGCCCAAAGACTATTTTGTTTTCCATATTTATCGTAAACAATAGTTTCATCTAACTCGGGATTTCCTTCTAAAGCACCTCGAGTGTAGGGCCGACAAATAAAAGCAATATATGCTTTGGGAAAAACAAGACGTAAATTATTAATTACTGGTGTAGATAAAATAACATCCCCTAATCTATCTGTACGAACTATTAAAATCCTATTTGGTTTTTTCATTTTTTAGTATTTTTTCTATAGCATTAATAACATCTTGGGATGATATCTTCATACATTCGTTATTACGATTACATTTTGCCATCTCACAAGGCAGACAATCTAATTCCTCTTTTCGCAAGACTATAGAATTTTCTGAACGCGGATATGATCTTTCATAACTAGTTGGACCAAAAAGACAAACTACTGGCAAATCAAGATAACTTGCAATATGAGTAATACTTGAGTCAACCCCTAAAAGCAAACGTGCATACTTCTTAAGTAGGTAAAAAACATCTCTAGGGTTAGTTTTACCAACTAAGTCGATAACTCCTTGTTGAGTAAGTATATCTTTATAGAACTCTCTATCTTGCTCCTGACCCAGGATAACAACCTTTTGCTTATTCCCAAAATATGAAACTACTTCTTTTAAATTAGGATAAGAATATTGTTTTATACTTGAGCGTGAACTGCAAGCAATGAATATAACTTTTTCTTTATCTAGGAAATCCCATTTATTTTTTTGATTGTTTTCAAGGATAAAATTACTTTTTTCACAAATTTTATTAGGAGCAAGTTTGCTGATCAAACTAAGATATTTATCAACTATATGAACTTTATTAGAAAATTTACGAATAAAAGGTGTTCTTATTCTTACAGCTAAAACAACTGGGAGAAAAGAATTCTTTAAGTCAGCAATCAAATCATACTTGCCCCATAAACAAAAGCAAAACTTTATCTTAACCCTTAACTTCCAAGATTTATCAAATAAAATAACTTGGTCAACAAAGGTATTCCCCTTAAAAAAGTCATATGTTCCTGGTGAAGCAATGGCTGAAATACTAGCTTGAGGATAATTTGAATGCAATCTATCTAACACCCCTAACCCAATGATTGCATCGCCCAAATTTGTAGGAAAATTTATAATTATTTTTTTAACCATTATCTAGTATATTTCTAACGTGAGAATAAACTTCTTCAACAGCTAATTCCTTTAAACAAACATTATCCTGACAGTCAAGTTTATAGCAAGGTATCTGACAACCAACGTCTTTCTTAACAACTGTAACAGCTCTTCCTAACGGCTTTGTCATTTCAGCTGAAGTAGGCCCAAAAATAACTAAAGTATTCACCCCTAACGATGCTGCCAAGTGTGCTGGTCCAGAATCATTAGAAATAAAAATTTTTAAATTTTTTATTAGGGCTCCTAGCTCTTTAAGATTTGTCTTGCCACAAAAATTAAAAGCATTTTGTTTCATCATGCCCTGAATTTCCTCAACAGCTAATCGTCCTGCTTCTGTTCCAATGAAAATAACTGCGGCCTTAAAATCTACTGCTAAAGAATCAGCTAATTTAGCAAAATATTCTTTTGGCCAACGCTTAAGATCCCAATTAGCTAAAGGATTCATACCAACAAGACAATCGTATTCTCTTTTTATTGGTTCTAAATCGCGACTAACCTTATTCTTAATATTTTCAGGAATAAAGAAACTAGGAAATTTATCTTCAATAATAATACCATTTTTTTCAAAAAGATATAAATAACGATCTTGACGATGGACTACACCTATGAGAGGTTCTATTTTTTTATTTAGAATAAAATAATTCTTAAATCTTCGATACCCAATTCTTAATCTTATACCAGCTAAAAAACAAATAAGTGCCTTAGTGAAAGAACGATGTATAAAAAAACATGTATCAAACTTATTTCTTCGTAAGAAATAAATAAATTTTAATTTAGCAAGAAAACTTTTATGCTGTTTTTTTTCATCAAAAACTATCACCTGATCAATATAAGGGTTGTCCTGAAAAACTTCTCGGACTCTCCCAACAACCATCACCCCTAAATAAGAATCAGGAAACTTCTTTTTTAAAGCCTTAAAAGCTGGGGTAACAAGCAAAGAATCGCCTAACCAATTAACGCTAACAATTAAAATTCTTTTGATCTTATTTTTCATACAACTGAATACTATAGGTTAATTAATTAGGGTTCTTGGGTTTTCTAAAGGCATTATAAAATCCGCTTAATTTAGCCCACAATCTAAAATCCAAATCACGATTAGTAATTTTAATTCTCCTTAAAGCAAAACGGTCAAGTTGACGAGAGAATCCTCTATTAGTTGCGCAAGCACATAAATACCCTGCCTCCTCAACATCGTTTAAAATTTCCTTGCTAAACCCTCCTATTGGATAGGAAATTAGTTCAACATTTTTCGAAAACATATCTTCTAATACTTTCTTTGATTCAAAAATTTCTTTTTTTATCCTCATCCTATCATAATCCGGCAAATAAGCATGGGTTAAGGTATGAGAACCAATGTCAACTCTCCTTGTATCATCATCCAAAAAAGATACAATATTTTCTCTTTTCAAGAAACTATCTTTGCCAATTTCCTCAGCAATAAGAAAAACAGTCATTGGATAGCCAAACTCTTCTAAAATGTCAATAGCCTTTGAATTATCTTCATACCCGTCATCAAAAGTTATAACCACTAAATTACGCGGTATTTTTTTACCATCTTTAAGCAAAGAACAATAGTCGGAAAGAGAAATTACTTTATATTTATTATTCTTAATAAATTCCATTTGTTTACGAAAAACTATTGAACTTACTGCAGCGTAAGTATCTACTCTAGTCTTGTCTATAGAATGATACATAAATATTGGCGTTACATAATTACAATTAAGATAAATCCAGAATGAACCTAAAATTAAAATAATTAAAAGAACAAATACTTTTATTCTTTTCACTAGCAAACCTCTTGATATATTTTTTCGGTTTCTATTGCCATTTGATGACTTGAAAATCTTAAAACATCTGCTTTAGCCTGTTGAACAATTTTTTGCCTCAAATTGCTATTCAGCATAATCTCTTCTATTTTATCAACTAAAGCAAAACTATCATAATCATAAAAAAGAAGACCATTCTCCCTATCATTGATAACCTCAGCAATACCACCAGTGTTATAGCCAATAACCGGAACATCTTTGATAAACGCTTCTAAAATTGAATATCCAAAACCCTCTTTAACTGAAGGCATCAATAACAAATCTATAATATCCAGAAATTGATTAGGTGTGCAGTCAATGAATTTGACTCTTTTCTCTAACTTTTCTTGCTTTAAATAAGCTCTTAATTTATCATCTAATTTACCTCTTCCGGAAACTAATAAATAAACATTCTTGCGTTTAGAAGAAAGCTTAGCAATTGCATCAACAGCTAAAAAATGGCCTTTTTCTTGAGAAACTCTACCAAGAATACCAATTAAATAATATTCCTTCCCAAAACCCCAATCCTGTTTAATAGCCTCTTTAGTCGAAAACTCATTACTGTCTATATCTATCCCGTTATAGACCACTCTTATTTTTTCTTGATCTATGTTTAAATCTTTTATTAAATGCTTCTTTACTGCTTTGCTTACAGCGATGCTCCTTATTCCTGAGAATTTAAGCAACTTTCTAAAAATTGACTTGCGATAGAATCCATGATAACCACCTATATATGGAATTTTAAATTGCTTGTAAATTAAAAATCCTAAAAGCTGAGTTACTCTAGTATTACAATGAACTAAATCAAAGTTCTCTTGTTTAATTACTCTTCGCAAAGCCAAAAAAGAAAATAATATTTTTAAGCTACAAATAGATTTTGTTTTAATTGGAATATACTTATATTTTACACCACTTGCCTCTAATCTAGCAATCCACTCTCCACTGCTACAAGCAACCCAAACATTATGGTTTTGTCTCCTCAAAGATGAGCTCAGATTAAGCACATAGCGAGAGAGTCCTCCAGGATTAAGATGAGTAGTCAAGATTAAAATATTCATAAATAAGGATAAAAGATTAAGGTTAAAGGATAAAATAAGATACTATATACCATCGCCTACGTGAAGTCTCTATGCTCTCTCTTCATTTTTGCCTTTTTCCTTCTACCTTATACCTTTATTTCTTGAGTATCTCTTTGATTTTAATTAAAACTTTTTGAGGAGAAATCTTAGCTAAGCAAGCATTTTTTTCTTCAAGCCCACACTTTGATCGATAGCAAAAAGAACAGGGCATTTTTTCACAGAAAATATAAAGATTATCACTTGAAACTGTATGGCGACTAGGATCAGTAGGACCAAAAAGAGCAATCGTAGGAAGACCTAGCGCTAAAGACAAATGTAGGCTAGCAGTATCCGGAGTAATGAATAGCTTCAATCTCTTCATTACTTGAGGTAAAGTGCGCAAAGTAGTTTTTCCACAAATATTAAGTGGTGCAGGAGTAACAGAATTTTCTATTTTTCGAGACTCTTCTTTTGAATCTTCATCTCCAAAAAGAACCACTCGAGAATTACAAAAATTCTTATGAATTAAATCTATTAACTTTATAATATTCTCTCGAGGCCAATTTTTTGATTGCCATTTTAAAGATGCTGATATATTTATACCAATAAGATCAGCGGCTGGTAAAACAATCGAATGTTCTGATTCCTGAGACCAAAAAATTAATTTCTTCTCAACAAATTTGATGCCCAATAGTTGTAATATTCTTTCTTGAGAAACTAACGGTGAGTCTCGGCGATTATATTTCATTTTTCGAGTTAACAAGAAACCTCCTCGAAGAGAATAACCAAAAGATTGCCGAGGAAAACTCAAGAAAGATATTAAGTGAGACGCTCGATTATTTTGTAAATCTATTATATAATCAAATGAACGACGCCTTAAAACAGAAGCAATGCTAAAAATATTCTTATGTTTCTTATACTTTTCCTCCAAGGTAATGACTTCATCAACATAAGGGCAATCATAGAGGAAAGAGCGATATTTCTTAAGAGTTAATAAGCTGATAAAACTTTGTGGAAATTCATCTCTTAATGCCTTTAAGGAAGGTAAACTTAATATTAAGTCACCTAAAGAAGAAATCTTAATTACTAAAATGCTAGACGTTTCAATGGTTTCTTTATAAACTTCTTTAGTCTTTAGCAAGCATTCTTCCATTGTATACTTTCGTTCCACATCTTCTCTAGCTTGTTTAACTATCCTTTCAGCAAAATTAAAATCATCTAGTATGCTTATAATACCCTTGGATATAGCTAAGCTATCTCCCGGTTCAACTAAAACTCCATTTTTCCCATCTTGGACTATCTCTTTAAATCCTCCTACAGCAGTGGCAACGACTGGCACACCACAGGCAAAGGCTTCAACAACCACTCTTCCAAAGGACTCTTCAATCACTGAAGGTGCAACTAAAATACGTGCCTTAGATAAAATATCTTCAATATCCTGCTTAAGGCCAACGAATTCAACATTATAATTTAAAGAAAAACGATTTACTAAAGTTTTTAAATATTCTAAATATCTTTGCTTAGATTTATCTGCTGAACCAACTATCCTTAATTTTAAATAGGGATTAAATCTGACAACTTTCTTAAATCCTTTAATCAAATGCTCATATCCTTTAGACTGAGAGATTCGACCAATGCTAACTATATAATTGCTTTCTCTACGATTTTTATAATCAGTAAAATTAAACCGATCTAAATCAACCCAACGGCTTATGATTCTTATTTTATCCTCTGATGTTCCAAATTTATCACGCATATGACGAGCAGCTACTCTAGAGGGAGCAATAACAAATTTTCCCCATCCCATAACTTCACTAAAAAAACGATTTTTATAAATTCCATGAGCAGTAGTAATAAAATGAGCGCGACTGGAACGAGAAGCAAAAAAACTTATCCAACCAGGAACTCGACTACGAGCATGAACAATATCTATTTTCTCGTCTTCAATAATCTTCCTTATTTTAGGAACAAGAAAAAAACCAAATAATGATTTTTTATAAACTGGTAAAGTATAATGTTTAATTCCTAAAGCTTCTAATTCATTTGCTAACTGACCTCCACCGCTTACAATAACCGTAGCAACATCCTTGTCTTTAAAAAATTTAGCTAAATCATAGACCCCCCTCTCAACACCACCAACACACATTCGAGGAAGGATTTGCATCACTCTCATCCCGTTAGAGATTTTATCTCCATGAGAGATATCTTTGCTATCTCTAACTGGACTCACAATATTCTCTCCAAAGCTTTTTTTATTACCGCTTTATTCTTATCAAAAATTAATGAAGTTTTTAACTTTATTGCACTTATATTGTAAGGTTTTCTTAAAAAACTTATTTCTTCACCCATTGATCCCAAGAAAACTTTGCGTTTATCATCTTCAGGCTCAAAAAAAACACAAACACATGGTTTTCGTAAAGATGCTATTTCTGAAACCATAGAAATGCTCTCACTACTTATAAGAACAATATCGGCTAGTCCACCAAAACCTTCAAACACAAAATCATAATTAGTTTTATTAGCTATAACTAAAGCTTCTAGACGTTTAAAACCAGTTACTTCTTTTTCTAAATAATCTTCAACTTCTCTAGGAGTACGTCGCGAGGTGCTAATAAGGATTTTGTATCCTCCTTTTATAGAAAACTCTTTTAATTTTGGAATAAAAAGTTTTACATTCTCTATAAACTCTTCTTTTTCAGAAATTGGACCTCCTAGAAAAAAAGAGATCTTTTTATCTTTACTCAATTTAAAAAAATCTTCACAATTTTTTATCTTCTCTTGGAAATTATCAGGATAGAATAAAGCTCCCTTAATCATTACAGCACTATCAGCTTGTATTCGATCATGCTCAGGAATAACTGCTAAATCAAACTTTCGCAAAGGTATATTTGGACGCAAGATTGTAATTGATTTCGCTCCCAAATAAGATGAAAACAGCTTATTAACCGGAGCAATAAAACTTCCAGCGCTTATTATAATATCAGCATAAGTACTATTTAATTCATTCCATGTCCTCTTATCAACTAAATTAGCTAAACAAAATCCACAGCCAAGACAATGTTTTCCAGAAAAAAAAGCTGTAATATCAGCAAATATTCTCCCAAACCAATTCTTATACTTAACCTCAATAATCTTGCTTCGCATTTGTGGACCTTCTTCAGATAGTATAGACAATAAAGCTTTTGCTTGTTTAAGATGCCCAGGCTTACCATCGCTTAAAACCAAAATATCTCGATTTATCTTACGCTTAAAACGCTTATAGTACCAATAATACTCCCAAGGATACTTTTCTAACAATCGCTCATATATTTGATTTAATTCGGTTAAAACCTCTCTGTCATCCTTGCCTTTCACGTCCATAGGCTCACTTACCTCAAGTAAATGAGAAAAATTATTTTGACGTAGGCAAAAACTAGTATATATTTTCTTGTTAAATTTTCTGGCTAAATAAACTGCCCCTTTAGGAGTTGGAACTAAATGTGAGAAAAATGGAATTTCTAATGCATCAACCTCAGCGCCTTGATCGATTACTACCCCAACCATATAACCTTGGTGTATACTTCTGATAAGCTCTTTTAAAGTAAAACATACCTTTACTTTTTCTTGCTGACGCAATTCAACCAAAAATTTATCTAATCCTTTATGTTTTTGTTGTTGAAAGTATACAGCAAATTTATGTCTCTGTGCCCAACAAGAAATAGCTAACTCCCAATTACCGGCATGAATACCTACAAATATCCCTCCTTCAGGATATTTTTCCTCTTTTTCTTTTATAGTTACCTTATCATATATCCTTGAAACAATAAATTGCTCAACAACTGTTAAGCCAAAATTATTAAAACTCTTTCTTAAAATCAAATGTATTTCACGACCAGTTTTCTCAGGAAATGCTGCCTTTATATTCCGAAAAGAAACTCTTCGTTTACGCCCATTAAGATAAAAAGACAAACCGACTAATTTCGCAATAAAAAGCGAAAAGCCTAAAGGCATTTTGATTAAAATCTTTCTTATAAATTTTGCTAAACAATACACCATTTCTAATTATTTTTTTCTAAACCCTCTTCTATATTTCTTAAAAAATCATCCTGATTCTCTATTTCTAATTTTACCTCTAAAATAAAAATATTCAATTTACTATTCCCTAAAGGAAAATGATATTTATCTTTATGTGTAATGATTAGATCATTAATTCCTTTGTTTATCAAATTATCCTCTAACTTATGAAATTCATTATTGTTTAATTCATAGTGATCAGGATAAATTATTTTTTCTGCAATATTTAAATTAAGTTCAATCAACTTATTTAAAAATCCTTGAGGATAGCCTATGGCAGTAAACGCTGCTAACTTTCTGTCTAATAAAAAATCAATTTTGAACCTATTGCCTTTTAAATCCATAAAACTTTTACTCTTGTATTGTGAAGAATATATTTTAATTTTCGGCGCAATTTTTAAAATTAAACTTTTTATACTCTCAATATCGTTCATTTCCTCCTTATAGTTAAGAAGTAAAATGTTCGCTCTTTTTAAAGAACTCAAAGGCTCTCTAAAAGAATAAGCTGGTATCAACCTTAATTTCTTCCGAAAGTCTCTTGGACCCATCATAACAATATCGACATCTCTAGCCAAACTCCTATGTTGAAAACCATCATCAAGAATAAAAAGATTAAAAGAATTTTCTAACTTTTTTGCTAACCCACTCCTCTTAACTGCCGAAAAAACATGACTTATTTTCTCTTTAAGTAATTTTTCCTCATCTTGACCATATCCACGACGTAAAATAGCTACTTTATATTTAGCTGATAAATGCTCATAAAGCCAAATCGCTAAAGTAGTTTTCCCTGACCCAGACCAAGAAAGATTGCCAATACTAATGACTTTAGCCTTTGAAGTAAAAATAAAAGGAATCTTTGCCTGGTAAAACAAATTTCTAATAAATACTCCCGTTCCATAAACTAAAGAAAAAAAACAAAGCAAAAAATAAAAAATTAATTCAAAAAAATTCTTCTGATCGTTCTCTAAAAAAGCTAAATACCATCTTTTAATTCCTACCATTGTTTTATTTTTGTATTTACTCTCTTGATAAATGTTTTAAGATTATATCTAAATTATTACCTAGGCTCTTCTTTTCACCTTCAAAAACTTCCTGGCACCGATTGTATAAAGTATTCTTCAATGCTACATCACTTACTAACCCTAGTAACACCTCAGCTAATTCCTCCCGATTCCTTACTTTAACACCAGCTCCTTTTTCTAAAACAATCTCTTCAATATCAAGGAAATTGTCCATATTCGGGCCAAAAACGGTCGGTTTAAGAAAATAAATTGGCTCTAGAATATTATGCCCACCATTTTTAGATAAACTTCCACCAACAAAACAAATATCAGCTATACTATAAAAATACAATAACTCTCCTATGGTATCAGCTATAAAAATATTTCTTTTATCTCCAAGGTTCTCGTTAATCTTGCTCATTCTTACCGGATTAAAACTTGCCAACCGAATAAGTTTTTCAATCTTTGAAGTTCTTTCCGGATGACGCGGAACAATAATTAAAGTAATCCCTCCAGGACTTTTAAAAATATTCTTATAGATATCAATTATAATCTCTTCTTCAGGTTCATGTGTACTAGCTGCAACTAAAAGCTTATTGCCATCTCGTTTAAGGATAGGATTATATTCCTTTTGCTTTTGATGCAATTTATCACGGTCAATTGAAATGCTCTCAAACTTCATATTCCCACTAATCACGATTCTTTTAGGATCAGCACCAAGAAAAATAAATCTAGCTTTATAGAGTAAATTCTGAACACCAATATAATTACATTTCCTAAGAACCCCTTTCATAAAAAATCTTATCCAGCGATAACGTTTAAAAGCCTTATCAGAAATTCTTCCATTGATAATAACTATTGGAATATTTTTTTTCTTTAAACGATAAAAAAGATTGGGCCAAATCTCAGTTTCAACAGCAATAAATATTTTTGGCTTAATTATTCTTATAACTCGTTCAATTATAATCGAAAAATCAAAAGGGAAAAAAATGACTTTTGCTAAATGTGAATACTGTTTCCTAACGATTCTATTACCAGTTAAGGTTGTAGTTGATATTATTATTGGCAAATCTTTAGATTCTTTTAATTTCCTTATTAAGTCCCCAATTAAATTAGCTTCACCAACACTAACAACTTGTATCCAAATCGAGTCCTTTATATCCCCTAGGTTAATAAACCCTAATTTCTCGCCTAAAGCCTGAAAAGTTATCTTTTTACGATAAAAATATAAAGGCAAATAAAGTATAAGCCCTAAACAAAAAATAATATCATAAATCAAGAATAAAATTACTTTCATTTTTAAACTACCATCATATTCATTACTTCGCCCTTGGATGAGCTTTTTGATAAACATTCTTAAGAGAGTCAATAGTCAAATGGGTATAAATCTGAGTAGTAGCTATACTAGAATGTCCTAAGAGCTCCTGTACGCTTCTTAGGTCTGCTCCTCTATTAAGAAGATGAGTCGCAAAAGAATGCCGAAATGTATGTGGCGAAATCTTAGTAATCATAGCAGCCTTCTTCATATATTTATATATAATATCTCTTACCCCGCGATCAGTTAAAGTCCCTCGGCGTTTATTCAAAAACAAAGACGAATTATTATCAACACGCATATCAATATAATCCTTCAAACTATTCAATGCTGGCTCACCCAAGGGAAGAAGGCGTTCTTTTCTTCCCTTTCCTCTGACTTTAGCAATCCCACTTATAAAATCTACATTATCCTTTTTTAAAGAAACCATCTCAGATACCCGAGCTCCAGTTGAATAAAGAAATTCTAGAATTGCTTTATCTCTTAGAACTAAGAGTTCTCCACCTTTTGGCAATTTTAACATGATCTCAACTTCTTTCTCAGTTAAAAACTTTGGCAAAGGCTTATCTAGCCTAGGATAAATTAATGAAGAAGCCGGATTACTTTGGACTAAGCCTTCTCTAAGCATAATCTTAAAGAAACTCTTCATTGTTGAGATCTTTCTGGAAAGAGTTCGTTTGCTTAATTTCCTTTCACTCAATCCACTTAAAAATTTTCTTAACAAAAAATAATCAATTCTTTTTATATCTTTACCACCACGAGATTCTAAAAAATGTCCAAACTCTTTTAAGTCAGCTGAATAATTGTTAATTGTATGAGGAGAATAATTTTTCTCAATATTTAGATAATTTGTAAATCTATCAACATAATGAGAAAAAGGAATCATTGTTTAGTCTTCTCCTTTAATGTCTTCTTGATCATCACCGTTTTGATCTTCAGGTAATAAACGATTAGTGTAAGTACACTCAGGAAATTTACTACAACCATAAAAATTCTGTCCTCTCTGATTTCTCCTTTCTACTAACTGCCCAACTTTACACTCTGGACAAGTAACTCCAGTAGTAATACTTTCAGCATAACGGCAACGTGGAAAATTTTCACAGCTCAAAAACCTACCTCTTCGCGACCATTTTATTACCATTCTTCCTTTACACTTAGAACAAAATTTATCTGAATATTCGACTTCTTTCTTAACTACAAGCAAAGTTTCCTCTACCTTCTTATTAAAGTCTGGATAAAAATCTTCTAAAACCTTACGCCAGTCAGCATTTCCATTTTCTACCTTATCCAATTCCTCTTCTAAAGAAGCAGTAAAGTTCGCATCCATAATTTTAGGAAAATAGTTTACTAAAAGATCACTCACTTTTATACCTAAAACAGTAGGACGAAAAGCTCGTCTTTCCCTGCGAGCATAATTTCTTCTAAAAAGTGTATAGATGATAGGCGCATATGTAGACGGACGGCCTACACCTTTTTCTTCTAATAGCTTTACTAAAGATGCATCATTGTAGCGAGCTGGTGGCTTAGTTGTGTGTTCTGTGACTACTAAATCTTCTAAAATAACTGTTTGCCCTTTTTCTAAGGGTGGAAGGATATTGTCATCGCCTCCATCGCTTAAAACTTTTAGAAAACCTTCAAATAACACTCGCAATCCCTTAACTTCGAATTCTACATCTTTTGATGTTATCTTAGCTTTACTTGACTCTAACACTGCTTCTTTCATAAAACCAGCTACAAATCTTCTCCAAATTAAATCATATAGCCTTGCCTCATCATCAATAATAAACTCTTTAATTTGGTTTAATTGACGATAAGTACTAGTAGGTCTTATCGCTTC
Source organism: Candidatus Susulua stagnicola (assembly GCA_030765735.1). GTDB lineage: Bacteria > Omnitrophota > Gorgyraeia > Duberdicusellales > 4484-171 > Susulua > Susulua stagnicola. Next base: position 16,582 of record JAVCBZ010000010.1, read on the forward strand.
ATGAGCTAATTGAGCACCTTTTTTTTGCTTATGGCGATATTCATGCACAGATAAATAATTATCGCCAAAATTTTCTTTAACAAATTCCTTAGCTTCTTTTTTTGCTTTATCACTTATATGAAAAGAATCAGTACGCATATAAGTAATAAGGCCTACGCTTTTTTCTAAAATCTGAGCACCTTCGTAAAGCTTCTGAGCCATCATCATTGTTTTACTGGCTGAAAATCTCAGACGGTTGAAAGCGTCTTGTTGAAGCGAAGAGGTAATAAAAGGAGGAGGAGGCTTACGTTTAGTCTCTTTTTTAGTTAAATCTTTTACAATAAATTCCTGACTTTTTATTCTTTCTAAACATTCTTCAGCCTCAGACTTGTTTTCAAAAATTCCTTTATTGTCACTGCATTTAGTAAGTTTTGCTTTAAAAATATTTGGACCTAGTTTAAACTTTGCTTCTAGAGAAAAGGTAGTTTTAGACACAAAGCTCATAATCTCTTTTTCTCTTTCAACAATAAATTTTAAAGCAATTGACTGCACTCTTCCTGCTGATAACCCTCTAACTATTCTCTTCCAAAGAATAGGAGATAACTTATAGCCTACTATCCTATCTAAAACTCTTCTAGCTATCTGAGCATTAACTTTACACATATCCAAATGACTACGTTTTTTAAATGCTTCCCTGATAGCTTCTTCAGTTATTTCATGAAAAATGACACGATAAAATATCTTATTCTTAGAATCTAGCTGTCCTTTTATATGCCAGCTAATTGCCTCCCCTTCTCGATCAGAGTCAGTTGCCAAATAAATTGCCTTTTTTCCTTTAGCTTTTTTCTTTAATTGAGCTATAATTTTCTCTTTGCCAGAAATAACTTGATAAATAGGCTCAAACCCATTATCAACATCTATTGAAATTTTATTCGCCGGTAAATCAATAACATGCCCCATTGAGGAAGTTACATCGTATTCTTTGCCCAATATCGAAGAAATAGTTTTAGCCTTAGTCGGTGACTCTACAATTACTAAATAATTGCTCCCATCTCCAGCTTCAGCTTCTTCTTTTATCTTCATTGCTGCCTTCTTTGGTTTTTTTAATTTCTTTGTTTTACTTGCTTTCTTTGGTTTTATGCTCACAACGTCCCGCCTACAGTTTCTAGTCTCTCATTTAAAACTAAACCTAATTCTTCCAATATATCATCAACACAATCAACAAGTTTTGCTCCTTCTTTTATCAAGATATGAGTACCCTTACTTAAAGCAGAATTGATATTCCCAGGAATAGCAAACACATCCCGATTTTGTTCACAAGCAAGGTGAGCAGTTATTAAAGCACCACTACGTGATGCTGCTTCAACAACTAATACACCTTGAGATATTCCGCTAACAATCCTATTCCTTCGAGGAAAATTTTCGCTTAAAGGTGAAGTAAGTATTGGGTATTCAGATATAACTAATCCCGAAGTTGCAATTTCTAAAGCCAAATCCTTATTCTCTCTAGGATAAATATTAAGCAAACCACTTCCTAAGACAGCTATAGTTTCGCCACCCTTAATTGCCTTTTTATGAGCAATGGTATCTATTCCTCTAGCCAACCCTGAAACAATTACTATCCCTTTCCTAGAAAGCTGATCAGAAAAATCTCCGGCTATTGATATGCCATAGCTAGTCGGCTTACGGCTACCCACGATAGCAAATAAAAACTTCTCTAATATCTTACGATTACCCTTAAGATAAAGAACTATTGGAGGATTTTCTATTTCCTTCAACAAACTAGGATAATCTTGATCAAAGATATCTAAACAATCAATACCTTCTTTATCAATTAGTTCTAATTCTCGATCCAATATTGCTGAAGTTCTCCCAGACAATATTTTTTCAACATCCTTATTTTGCAAATAAGGAACTTCTTTCAATCTCTTAGCATCAACCTTAAGTATCTCGTCAATATCCTCAAAAGTAGATAACATATTGGAAATCTTTTGAGAAGTTAGATTCAAGAGATTGAGTAAAATGGCGCCTTTTTTAGCCATGATTTAGAATAGCTATAATTTTATCCGCAATATCTTCAGGCGAAAAGTTATCAGTATCAATTGAATGGTCAGCTTGTGTATAGTAAACAACCCTTTGTTTAAGTAATTGTTCGATTCTTTCCTGGGGATTATCAACATTAAGAATTGGACGATGGAGATGGTCTTTTGTCCTCTGGTAAATTGTCGAAACTGATGCTCTTAAAGCGAATACTACCCCAGTTTGCTTTAGCTGATTTAAATTATCCGGGTCACAAATAAGTCCTCCGCCACAGCTAATTACCAAGTCTTCTCTTTGACTTATCTCACCAAGCAATATCTTCTCAAGACCACGAAAATAAGCTTCTCCTTTATTAGCAAAAATATCAACAATCTTAGAGCCCTCTCGCTCTTCAATACAAGCATCAATTTCTATAAACTCCTTGCTTAATTCTTTAGCAAGAACCTTGCCAACAACCGTCTTCCCTGTACCCATAAACCCAACTAAATAAATATTTTTCATGATAGCCTCGCTAACCTAATCGTAAATACAGCATTAGTATTATCAAGGCAATTGGTAAGTTTGTCAACCTTTTGGTAATACACGAAGGTAATGCTAAATATTCTGTGTAAAATGACACCCCGAGGTAACCGAATGAACTCCTCAGGGGTGGTAAAACCGGTATTTTGATCGGGGCGGTTCGACAAATTATTAGATGGTTCTTATTGATATTATTATAATTTTCAATGATGTGAATGTTCTAATCGTTCTGCCACCCAAACTTTAATAATAGATTGTCGCGGAACCCCAAGACGTCTTGCTTCCTTGTCTAAGGAGTGGATTACCCATAGCGGAAAATCAACGTTTACTCTTTTTTGCTCTTGTTCCAGTCTTCTGGCTTTTGACAGGTCAAGATGTTTCGAAATGCTCTTACCTTCGTCAAACTTTTTGTCAAAATCTTTAGTTTTCATATATATCCACCTCCTCTGGTCGCGATCGACGAATAGAAATAATCCTGATCTTTTCGTGGCGATATGTGATTATTCCAGACCAATGTTTACCTGCAATTAGCCCGATTACTAAAAATCTTGATTCGCCTGCTATTTTAGCCGGTATTTCTATTAAATCGGGGTCCTCCCATAACATTTGAGCTTCAATAAAATCTATTCCGTGCTTTTCTTTATTTATAGCACTTTTTGCAATATCAAATTCAAACATCATGGTATAGTATATATACCATATTTATACCATTTTTGTCAAGATATATTTTGGAATCTAATTTTTATCAAATAATGGTGTGTTTGTAAGCTATTGTGCGGGCAAGGGATAGAACAAGGAGAACCGTCCCCTATTTGTAGATGAAGTGTAACGAAGTTAATCTTTGGAAGTGGGTTATTTCCCGTACTTCTTTATAAGGTCAAGAGCAATAATGTTTCTCTGGATTTGGTTTGTACCCTCATAAATCTGGGTTATTTTTGCATCGCGCATAAACTTCTCAATAGGATAATCACGCATATAACCATAGCCACCATATATTTGAACAGCATTAGTAGTTACTTCCATAGCCACATCAGATGCAAACATTTTTGCTGCTGCACTAGCTGGACCTACATTTTTAATGC